>CAMOEE010000080.1 GCA_946611835.1 uncultured Treponema sp.
AGAACAGGATACCGCTTTCACCCTTTTCATAAAAGCATATCATCTCGCTCAAAACCTGCCTCGCAGGTTTTGCCCCTTCGGGTCGCTCCCTACCCTTGCGCAATATCTACACTTGCGCTCGACTTTATCTAACTCATCATTTCTGCTATAATAACTCCCATGAAAATGACTTTGATGGGCACAGGCACAAGCCACGGCGTTCCTGTAATCGCCTGCTCCTGCCCGGTCTGCACATCCTCTGACTCTCATGATACCAGGCTCCGCTGCAGTGCCCTTGTCGAACACGAAAACCAGCATATACTCATCGATGTAGGTCCTGACTTCAGGTTTCAGGCACTCAAATTCAAGATTTGCAGGCTCGACGCCGTTTTCATCACTCATTCACATGCGGATCACCTTCACGGAATCGACGATCTGCGCATTTTCAGCCATAAAAATTCCTTTGCCATGAGCCGGGACAAAGCCATCTGCGAAAAATTCCCTGAGACAAGCGGAGAAGGGCTTCCCATATACACAAGCGAGCGCACCAAAGGCTACATACACCAGCGCTTCCCCTACATTTTCGTTGACCACGACAAGGGCGGCGGAATTCCGAAGCTCCACCTAATCAGCGTCGACGAGAACAATGCGGAGAACCCGCTTGTCCTTGGCGAGGAAAGCAAGGTTAATGTCGTTCCAATCCCTATGCTGCACGGAAACCACCACACGGACGGCTATGTTTTCAGCTATTCAGACACGGAAGGCACCAGGCGCTCAATCGCCTACCTCACGGACTGCAACTTCATCCCAGACGAGTCGGTGGAGCTGGTAAAAAAAGCGGGCGGCTCAATAGAGCATCTTGTCATCGACGCCCTGCGTGAGCGGGAGCACTCAAGCCACTGCAATTTTTTACAGGCTCTTGGCTATGCGGAGCGAATCGGGGCAAAACACACCTGGTTTACCCATATCACCCACGACAAAAGCCACGTGCAGATCCAGAAATACATAGACGAACACCTCCACGAGTTTCCATCCCTCGCAGAAATCGTGCGAAGCGGCGGCTCAGTTTCCCCGGCTTACGACGGCCTTGTTTTAGACGCTTAATGCCGCACGGGATTGGAGCCTCGCCGCAGGCGTTCTGTAGTGAGGGATTGAAAAGACCGAACGGAAGAATGGAGCGAAAAGCGGAAAGGCGGAAAGCCCGCAGTCAGAAAAACTGCGCCATAAAAAATATGATTTTGGGGTCTTTTCTTATTGACACTACATGCTCATTTTCATATAATGTTCAAACTTAATTCGTATTTAATTTTAGGTAGGTATAAGTATGTCTAGAATTTGTGATATTTGCGGAAAAGGCTCTCAGCACGGCAACAGAGTTAGTAAGTCATACAACCACACACGCCACACTTGGAGACCAAACCTCATCAAGGTAAAGACAGAAGATTTCGGAAAAACTGAGACTCTGACCGTTTGCACACGCTGCTACCGCTCAGGCTTCGTTACAAAGAAAATCACTGTAGTTCCTGCAAACGCTGGCGCTCCTGCAGCTGCCAACTAATTCAATTCTTACGATTGAATGCCCCACCGGTAAAGCCCGGTGGGATTTTTTTTTGCCTTAATTGGATAAATGTCGAGTTTTGCGCATTATCGAACAATTACAAAACTCGACATTCGACCTAATCTCTTGTCACCAGAAGGGCACAGAGAACAATCATATGCATGGCGAATTCGTAGAGCCAGCTGAGGAAATGATTCATTCCTCCGTTCAGAAGACCGCCGTTTCCAAGGAAATCAGCAAGAACAATCGCCACAGCCCAGACGATAATCACAATCAGTTTTAGGATAGAGCCGAAAGTTCCCATTCTGTCACCGATAAAAAGCTGAAGAATGATGAAAATTCCCGAAAGCAGCTCGATTACACCGAAGACAATTGCAAGAATTTTTGCGATATCACCGTTGAAGATGCTTTTGATTGCCTTGCAGCCGAAGTCACCACCGCCCTGCAATGCCCAGATTCCGCCCACGGCAAGCATTGCGCCCACCGCGATGTTGAGTACCAGCCAGAAAAGCCTTACCTCAGATTTTTTTGCCATAATTTCCTCCTTTTATGGTCATTTTTTATAAATAAGTTTGAAGATTTCACAGACGATTTTGCTGTCCGGCAGGGCCTCGAAACCGCACAGGTCAGCTTCTTCCTCAAGGAATTCTTCCATTTTTTCCTTCCAGTCCTGCATATCCTCGTCCTCGCCGTCTTTTCTGGCAAGTTCCCAGGAAATTTCGTTCAGAGGGATAATCCTGACATCAGTAAGTTCGATGACACAGCGGGGCTCATCGTTGGTATCAAGCACGACATAGACTTCCCCGGTTACAGGCATTTTCTCAAGGTTGATTTCGATTGTCTCGAGGGGTGTGAACATGGCAGTCTTTGAGCCGGAAAGCACCATGGAAAGCTGGGTGCGGCCAGTCATACCCTCGTCCTCAAAGACAAGCTCACCTGAATAGACGGCCTCATTCTCATTTTGATTTGTATCCTTAAGGTATTGTTTCCAGAATTCTGAAGTCGTCATCTATTTCTCCCTGTTTTGTAAAGCATACGGATAAAAGCAAGTATCACGAAAAGGCTCGGAAGGACCGAAAGAATCAGCTTAATCAGAGGAAGCTCTTTTCCCAGCAGCATGATTTCACGGCTAGTCACAAAGCCCAGACGGAGGAGCAAATCATAGACAAGGGCAGAATAGCCTGTGACCGCCGCAAGAACAAGAAGCATCCATGACAAATCCCTGGTGCGGCTCCATAGCATTATCGCAAGAAAAGCGATTAGACCGCCGAGGAAAAGCTTGATTGCAAAAAAAATGATTTCGGTCTCGGTCATGCACTCCCCTCTAAAAATCAAAGGGCCTGTTCTTGAGCAAAGTGAAGTTGCCCTTGTCAGCTCCGAAAGGCACGATTGACGGCTGGTAATAGTCAGGGCTTATGACAAGGTTTGAGTCGAGGCAGTGAAGGACGAAGTCAGCGTATTTTGACTCCGGCACTTTTGGGAAAAGATAGGGGCCCTTGCGCTCCCAGTATTTTGTGAGAATCTGATCATAAATGAACCAGTGTTTTTCTTCCCGCTCTTGAAGGGCCTTTACGAGGTCGTAAACTGAGCGGGTAACGGCGGCGGCCAGAGGAGCGGCAAGGAAAGTTTCGCCCTTAAAATGATTCTGCGACAAAATTTCAGGAGACAGTTTTTCAGCCAGGGAAGATTTTGCCGCCAGAATGAAAATATCGCCCGCCCAGGGAAAGGCCGGGGCAAAAACGATGCAGTCTATAGTGCGCGTGTCAAGAGAAACCGGGTTCCAAGGCCTCCAGACGGAAGTTGACTCCTGAGAAAGGGAAATAGCAGCCTCCAGGGCCGCCTGCTTGCTTGAGAATACAAAGGCCTTACGCTCGTCAGCAAAAAGGGCTGAAAGGGCCCTGTCAAGCCTGGAAGCCTCACGACCACAAGGTGAAGAAAAATCCGTGAAGTAACTTCCAGAAGCCCCCCTCTCAAGGACATTCTTGAAAACAGTGAGGACAGAGCCAGCCCAGCCAAGGATTGCCCGCCCGCCTTCCTGATACAAATCGGTGAGGCGAACGCCCTTTGCGGTGTACAAAAAACATTTTCGGGCACGCTTAATCGTGCCGAAACGAGAATATATTTCTTTTGCAAATTCAACAATCTGAGACATTTGATAAAAATTATAGCAGAAAAAACATTCAAATGGTAGAATTAAATAATATTTTTTTTGGAGGCTGGCATGAATTTCCTTCGGCTCATACTAATCGGAATAGCAATCGGCATGGCAAATGTAATTCCAGGCGTTTCAGGCGGCACCCTGGCCGTAGTTTTCAATATCTATGACAAATTCGTAAACGCAATCACTCTTAATCTCAAAAAACTCAGGGAAAACTGGCGATTCATAGTGCCCCTTTTGTCGGGGATGGCGCTGGGAGTCCTTATATTCAGCAAGCTCATCACCATTCTTTACACGAATTTTCCAGTTCAGACAAACTTTTTTTTCACAGGCCTCATTCTGGGAAGCATTCCCATGCTCTTCCTCTACATGGCAAAAAGCGAGGACGGCCAGAAAATGGATTTTTCAAAAAAAATCACCGTCATTCTCTGCGCCGTGGCAGGCCTTGTCCTCCTGCTCACATTCTCTTATCTTGAAGTAAAATACGGTGGCGGCGACAAAACCGGCGGCATGAGCGCTGACCTGCCCCAGTGGACTGTAAAACTGGCCGGGCGAATCTTCTTCGCTGGCCTTGTCGGGGCCGTGGCCATGATTGTTCCCGGCATCTCAGGTTCCCTTCTCATGCTGATCCTGGGAGTCTACCCCATCATTATGAAAAGCATCCCTGCCCTTTTTTTGCCAAGTGAGAGCCTGCATGCCCTCATCCTGCTTTTACCCAACGGAGCCGGGGTTTTAATCGGCCTTCTCTGCGGAGCACAGCTGGTGCGATACCTGCTCAAAAAAGTCCCTAACCACACTTATGCGGTCATTTTCGGACTTTTGTGCGGCTCGGCGATTAACATTTTCCCTGGAGTCGGCTCAGTTCACTCTCCGGCTCAGGCCATAGCCTGCACTCTCTGCCTCTTGGCCGGGGCTGCCATGGCTTATTTTTCAACGAAACTCGCCCCGTCAGAAGAAAAACCTGAAGAAAAGGCTGAAGAAAAGGCTGAAGAAAAGGCCGGCGAGGAAAAATAGGCTTTAGCGGACAGAATCTTTCTCAAATTTCTTTTTAAGGTAGATGTACTCGTAGAGGATGTCGTCGAAATTCTCGTAACCGAAGACCTTGTGAATCTTTGTGACCCGCCACTGCTTTATGTTCGCCGTATGCGGGTAAGGAAGCCAGAAAAGCCTTTTTGAAAAATGGCGGATTACGGTCTTTTTGTAGAGAAATTTCTGATCATTGAAACGCTGGCTGATTTTAAGCTGCCTGCTTGTGCTTCTTACAAGGGCGCTCTCATCGGCAAAAACAAGTTTTTTCGTTTTTATAAGCTCCCGGCTCTTTTTAAAAAGGCCTGTTTCCCGGCACTTTTTCATGTTGAAGAGCATGACACCGGCGTTAATAAAGCGGGGCAGAAAAAAGAGAATCAGCTTTCCGTAATGATCGGGGGCGGCGGCATATTCATAATCCGAAATATCCATGTCATAAAGGAGAGTAATGTCCCGGTTGAAGAGCAGGTCTATGTCCAGGTAAAGGATTTTTTCTGGAATCTGGGGAATAAGGTCGGCAAAAAGTCGCAGCAGCGTGTAAGGCGAGCAGTAGCAGTCCTCGTTGGGAGAACCGTCAAATTCAGCCTTGTAAAGGGCAGTAACATCGATTTTCTCGACTATGCTTTCTGGGTTGTAAGATTTAGCGACATCGGCAAGAAAGGCAATCTGAGCGTCAGAAAGAGGCGTGTAATCACTTCGCAGATGAGAGACATCCATTGTAAGAATGAAGAAATGAAAAGGCTCCCTTGTTTCAGTCCGCTTGAAAATTGAAAGCATGGTGGTAAGGGCACCGTCAAAAACTCCGTTGTTGCCGCAGAAGAGAACATTAATCATGGTTTTCTCCATTTTCGCCTGTTTTCGAATCAGTTTTCTTGATGTACTTTATTAGCTCAACATTATTGAGGAGGCTTCTCTGGCACATTTTTTCATAGACCGCATCCCTCAGGGCCTTTCTCTGCTCCTTTGCAGAAAGGCTGGCGTCGGCAAAAAAAGGTCCGTCCACATAGGTAATCATCCTGGGATTCTTAGAAAAGTGCCGCTTCTGATAGACATTGGTGAAGCAAAAGGCCGGAATTTTGTACTGCACGGGATATTTGAACGATGTGTCTGGAAAAGGCCTGATTTTAGTGTAAAAAGGCCAGATGTGGGCTTCCGGGTAAATGCAAACAGAGCATTTTGCCTTTACCCGCATTTCCATAGTGCGCATGAAATTTTTGGCAGCGGCAAAGTTGTCAGGAAGAGGCAGGGCACCTAAAAGCCGCATTTTCTGACCAATATGGGGAATTGAGACATTGTTGGGATGCACGACCACAAAAACGCTCTTCGGAAAGCTCACGAAGGTGGGGACAAGGGGATCCGAGAGGATGTTGGTGTGATTTCCGTAAATGAAGAAGGCTCCCTTCTGCCAGGGCTTCAGCACGGCCCGGTTTATGATTTTATGACGATACTTGAGCTTTAGGTAGAGAAAAGCCAGTGGCATGGCAAAGAGACGGTAAAAAAGAAAACGCCTGAAATGCCAGAAAAAGGAATTTCCGCCGTAATCATAGTGCTCATCGATGGGAATTGGCGTGATTTTCATAGTTGAAAACTCGTCATTCAGCTCATCCTCGTAATAGATGACCTTTTTTTCTGACATCACTATTCCGTCCCGTAGGTCAGGGGAATGCCATAAGTTTCCTCATAGACCTTCTTCCAGGCCTCAAAGTTGGCATTCTTCATGTATTCGGCGTTCTGTCTGACGCTCAGCTCCTCTTTCGGGTAAATGAGAGGCAATATATGAATGGTATATTCCTGGACCGGGAAGCCGTCACCACCAGTTATGGGAGTATCGCTCATGGTGATGAAAAAAGGCATGACAGGAGCCTTGTTCTCGGCCGCAATTTTGTAGGCTCCGTTGGTAAGGGGACGGGGCTTGCGGTAGTTCCACCACATGGCCTGCTCGGCGTAGATAAGAATCTGCCTGCCGTGTGAAATGTAATACTTTGCCGCATCCATGAATTTCTTCATGGTGGAGACATTGCTTGAAAGCGGCATGGTGTTGCAGTGGCGGAAAAGAAAGCCGTAAAAGCCAGGAAAATTGGTGTAATTGCCTTCCCGGCAGACCTTCACCAGCTCTCTGTGGTAGACATGCTTTTCGATTGCCTTATAGACGGCAAAATTATCGAAGGCATTGAAGTGATTGCAGGTAATTACGGCTCCCACATTCTTGTTTGCAATGTAATTTTCAAGGCCTAAGACTTCCTTGATAATAAGGGCCTTGCTTTTTATGAGCTTGTTTATGTGGCGGCGGGCCAGCATGTTGGCGAATTTCATCCAGAATTTGCTGGAAAGCTTTTCGTTAAGGTAGTCAACCTTATCCGGCGTGAGGGGAATAGTTGGAGGATCGTCCTCAACATCCTCATGCCAGCGGCCTTCTTTCTCAAAGAGCGCGATTTTCTCGACTATTGCCAGGCGAGAGGGATCTTTGGCTGGCTCCTTAGCCGGCATATTATTTGATTCAGTTTGATTTTCCGCCATACAAGCCCCGCTTTACTAAAGTTTCGCCGGTTTTACGCTGCCGGGTATTCCAGTAGTTGTTAGGATCTGCCGAATCTTCTTCAGCCATTTTGACCAGCTCATTGAACTGCTGCCTGTCCCTTTCAATCAAATCTTCAGTGTATGAGGCCTTTATTTTGAGGATTGAATCATAAAGGAAGGTCTCTTTTGCATATTTCCAGAAATAATCTTCGTAGAGGACATTGTCGTAGTGCCAGGGTTTCCAGTTGATTTTATAGTGAATCAGCTTGAGATTCTTGTCGTCAAAAGATGGATTCTTGTAGGCAGACTTGTTCCAGCCCAAGCTCAAGGGCTTTACCCTTCCCTTGCAGAGAACATTGAGATAATCTTCGTCCTGTGTAACCCGGAAGGTAAAAGAATTGAGAAGGTCGATGAATTTAGTTTCGATATTCTCTTCCCTGTAAAGCCTTGCGTTAATCAAAAGGACACCAGCGCTGAAATAGTCGTAGCGATATATGCCAAGGGCCTTCTCGACATAGTTTCCGTAAACCTCGTAGTCAGTCATTACTTCTTCACTGGCGGCGGCCACAAGATTATCGCCCAGGTCAGTGTTGAAAAGCTGGGAAATATCTCCCGTCACCACAATGTCGCTGTCCAGGTAGAGCACTTTGTCATACTGCTTGAAAACCCTGGGGATAAAGATACGGCAATAGGTTTCCTTTGAGTAATAATGACGCAGGTGAAAAGCACCAGTTGATTTTTCCATTTCGTCTTTCATTGAGACAAAATCAATGCTGGCATTGTCAAGGGCCAGGTCGTCAACAACCAGACGAAGCCTGTCCGCATATTCCTTACGAAGGCTTGTAGTAAGCACATATATTTTATAGAAAAATTTCTTTGAGGCATTATCAAGAAGCGAAGTAAGTGCAACTGCAAAAAAAGGAGCGTAATTATCGTCGATGGCAAAAAAAATCGGGATTTCTTGCATTCCGTTCTTTAAGTTCATGCATACTACTATACCATAGTAGTATGCTTTATGTCACTAGAAAGGATGAATTGTATACAATATATTTTATCTTGGGGTAGAAGGGCTTACAAAAAGAAGATAAAATCATCGGCATGGAGTTCACATAATGAAAGCAAGGGCACTTTTCGCCGCAATAATCACTTTTCTGTCAATTTCTTTTCTTCCGGCAGCAGAATTCACACAAGAGGAAAATCAGGCCATTCAGGACATTCTCTCCTTCAGGCTTTCCCTTCGCTCATATTCAACCAATGACGAGGTAATCGAAAAAGTCCGTTCCTACAGGCAAGAAAAGCTTTCATCAATAGAAAATTTCAGCGAGGAGGCCCGGCTTGTCTGCCTCAACATGCTGGCCACGGCCGAATACAACGCCTTTTACGCAAAGGACATGCAGGCCCCTGAGATGGAAGGCATTCTCCGCCCCCAATACGAGAGAATCAGGGAATTTCAGGAAAAAACACCCGCCGAAGAACAAAATCCATGGTTCGTATTCACCTCGGCTGACATAATCAACTCGATGATGCAGTTTTTAAAGCAGGGTGAAGCAATAAGCCTCGGACTCAAAGAAAAAAAAGAATACGCAATCGCCCTGGCCGCACAACCAGAACACGCTTTCGGCAACATGCTCTCTGGCTACTGGTACTACTATGCACCCGGAATCGGCGGGGGAAGCAAAAAGAAGGCCCGTCTCTTTTTCGCAAATGCCCTTGAATACGCCGCTAACGATTACGAGAGATTTTACGGAAACATAAACCTTTCGCAAATGAATTTTGAGGACAAAAACAAGGAAGAAGCAGCCCGCTTGCTGGACGAAGCCGAAAAAATTCTTCCTGGCACCAGGCATGTCGCCTTTATTAGAAAAATCAACGAAATGGGATACTCAGCCTTTGACTACAATCAGAATTCCACCCGAAAAAAGCTGGACGAACGCTTAGCAGAAGAAAAATAATAGAGGGATTTTGGGCGCATCCCGCCGCTTTGCGGCGGGTCGGGCCTTCCGTGGCTTGCTACGCGCGGTGCTTCACTTCGTTACGCACTGGCGGCAAAGCCGCCACCACTACACGCCCTTGCGCTTAGCTACAGTTTTGAAAGTTTTTCCGTTACGAGCTTGGTCGCAACGCCCGGGTTTGCCTTTCCCTTGGAAGCCTTCATTACCTGACCCATGAGCCAGCCCACAACATTGGTCTTTCCGCCCTTATAGTCGGCCACGGCCTTAGGATTGTCAGCGATAACCTGATCAACGATAGCCTCGATTGCGCCTGCGTCAGAAACGCTTTCCATGCCCTCTTCCTTGATGATGACGGAAGGCATTTTGCCGCTTTCGAGCATCTTGGCAAAGACTTCCTTTCCCTGAGCCGAAGTGATTTTTTTGTCGGCGATGGCGTTAACAAGCTCAGTAATGTGTGCCGGCTTAATATTGACTTCGCCAATCGTAATATTTTTTTCGTTAAGGACGGCGAGAAGCTCAGCCAGAATCCAGTTTGCGACCTTTTTGACATCTTTAGCACCCTTTGCGGCCTCTTCAAACCACAAAGAAAGCTCCCGTGTGCTGGTCAAAGTCTCTACATCAAAGTCAGAAAGACCATAATCCTTCTTGAGCCGAGTGCGTTTTGCCTCAGGAAGCTCGCCTACCCTGCCGCCAGCCCGTTCAACCAGCTCTTCGTTTACGCTGAAAGGCTTGATGTCAGGCTCAGTGGTAAAGCGGTAATCGACGAAGCTGTTCTTTGTTCGCTGAACGACAGTCTGGCCCTTTGCCTCGTCCCAGCCCATAGTGACCTTAAATCCGGCGTTGAATTCCTGGCGGTCATTCTGGAATTCCTCAAGCTGGCGTTTTGCTTCGTAAGTACAGGCCTCGCGGATTGCTTTGAAGCTGTTCAAGTTCTTGATTTCTGAAATCGGTGTGTGATAAAGCTTTCCGTCTTCCCAGACATTGAGGTTGATGTTAGCGTCACAGCGCATGTTTCCTTCTTCAAGGTTACCGG
>CAMOEE010000081.1 GCA_946611835.1 uncultured Treponema sp.
TCATAATTATGGAAGTTTATCACTAATCAAGGACAGGGGCAACAAAAAAGCGGGCGCAGGTGTGGTTTTGACAAAAACTCTATGCTGTATTCCGAAAGTGAAAAAAGGCAATCGCTCAGAAACTTCGAAAAAGCAAAAAAAGGCTGGCGGAGTCGGAGTTCTGGCACGAACTCTATGTAGCTTTCCGAAAGTGAAAAAAGGACAATCGCTCAGAGACTTCGAAAAAGCAAAAAAAAAGCGGTCGGAGTCGAGGTTGCGACAAAAACTCGCTTGAGCTTTGCTCACCGCGAGTTTTATGGCGTGTTCTCGACGGAAGACCGCTTTTTTTTTGTATTATTACAAAAATCCTAAGCGTTTGCCGCTATTTTTTCAGTTTCAGAAACTTTTGTGAGATAGCCCGTTCTTACGCAGCTCTCAAAAAGTGCCTTTGAGATGTAGTCGGTAGTTACATCGTCATAGCCGTCTTTGTCCCTCACGATGCGAACGACATAGCCGTCATCCATTTCGCGAACGACAGTCATGTAATCTGAATTGCTTCCAATGCTTTTAAGTGTGTATGTTCCCATAGTAATCTCCCAGCCCAAAATTGGACGAACTTTTCAAATTTACATCGCGTTAACGATGCACTACAATTATATTTTCGGTATACTAAAAAATAATTTTAGCAATTTTTTGAAATTCTATTAAATTCTAAGGATTTGGAGAAATTTTGACAAGCTATTGCGACGCCCATATTCATCTTTTTTACGCAAAAGAACCTTTTTTTGACAAAAACGAACAATATTTCTGCGTGACCTCCTGCCATTCAAAAGAAGAATTCGAATCATTCGGGCGGTACGGGCAAGCCGTCTTTCAGCCGTCTTGCCCGTCGGGCTTTTCGGGGTTACGCCTTTCGGCTCCATTCTTCCGTTCGCCCTGCTCACTACAGAACGGCTGCGCCGCCCCTACAATCCCTACCGAAAAAGCATTTCCGCGGCAAAATCGCAGATTTTGCCGAGACTCGCTCAAAACTTGCCTCGCAAGTTTTGACCCTGCGGGCCGCTCGCTACCTACCGCAGAAGCATTCCCGCGTCAAAATCATAGATTTTGCCGAGACTCGCTCAAAACTTGCCTCGCAAGTTTTGCCCCTGCGGGTCGCTCGCTACCTACCGCATACGCTTCTTACGGCATACATCCGCAAATCGTAACACCATCCTATCTAAAAAATGATTTCCCCATGGACCTTTCTTACCTCGAAAGTCTTCTCAGTGAAAAAAAAATAATTGCAATAGGTGAGTGCGGCTTTGATTTCTTCACCCCAGAATTCAAGGCGACTGCCACTGAACAGGAAATCGTCTTCAAGGAGCAGCTTCGCCTTGCCCAAAAATATGGAGTTCCTCTGCTTCTTCATCTTCGAAAATCAATTGAAAAAATCTTTTCATATTCAGGGGAATTAAAAAAACTTCCTTCAGTAATTTTTCATTCCTTTCCGGGAACCTTTCGTGAGGCAGATTCCTTAAAAAAACACGGAATCAATGCCTTCTTCTCCTTCGGAAAGCCAATTCTCAACGGAAAAAAATCCGCGATAGAGTGCGTCCGGAAACTTCCCCTTCAAAATCTTTTGTTCGAGACCGATGCCCCATATCAGACACTTAAAGGCGAAAAAGAAACGCTCCCCGGCGACATCAAAAAAGTCTACCAGAGAGCCTGTGAATTACGCCAAATCAGCCTTGAAGAAATGACTGAATCCATTTTAGAAAATTTCATGCGGGCATATTTTCAATCTTGAATTCTTTATCAGGCCTTTTGAATTTCCAGAAGGGCTTCCTCATAATCCGAAAACATCTTTTCTATCAGTGAAGGAATATCGCCGCCGGACTTTCCCCGGAGGACATCTTCAAGGGCCTGTCCGCTTGACTGAAGTTTTTCCATGCAGAGCTGGCGGGCGGCTCCCTTTGTGGCGTGAACGTAGCTTGCCGCCTCTTTTGTCTTTCCCTGAGCGATAAGCTTTTCAAGGACCGCTTTTTCAAATTTGGTCTCGTTCAAAAAGGAATCGATGAGAATCGAAAGCAGTTCCTCGTCCTTATCCAGAAGCTCAAGGGCAGCTTCTTTATCGAAGGTTTTCATAAAAATCCTCTCCGTCCTTGTTCGTGATTACAAAACAGGGAAGGTTTTTGACCTCGACGAGACGCACTGCCTCCATTCCCAAGTCCTCGTAATCAAGGATTTCCTGGCTGACTATATATTCGCTTGCAATCAGGGCTGCGATTCCGCCTGGAGTTCCCAGGTAAAAAGCTCCGTATTTTTTGCATGAGTTGGTCCAGTTTTTGCTTCTGTTTCCCTTTGCAAGAGTTACAAGTGCTGCCCTCCGGCTCATTAAGCTTTCTGCATAAACATCCATTCTTCCGGCAGTGGTTGGACCAAAACTTCCTATGACTTTCCCGTCCGGGGTTCTGGCAGGACCTGCGTAGCAAATGGGGTAGCGCAGGCAGTATTCAGGCAGGCTTTCGCCCTTGTCAATGAGCTTCTGCCAGCGGGCGTGGGCGGCATCCCGGGCGACGAGAATCTTGCCCGAGAGAATGATCCTGTCTCCGGGTTTTGCCTTCCCAAGTTCAGAAAGCACTTCCTTCATGTCGCCTGTGCTTGTGATGGTCTTTTCATTCTTTGGAGAGGCCTTGTTTTCTGAGCCTTCTTTTGCCTCTGCCTTTTTTGCAAATTCAACTGCCTGGGAGAATCCTTCAAGCTCGCCTGGTTTTTCAACAGTTTTTTCGAGGTAAAGACCCTCTTTTGTGAGGATTGCCTTTAAGTTCCTGTGGGCTGAGCATGAGACTCCAAAGGAAATCGGGCAGCTGGCTCCGTGGCGGGGAAGACGGACTACGACCGCACTCAAAGCGAAAATCTTTCCCCCGAACTGGGCTCCGTAGCCAGATTCAGATGCAATGCGCATACTAAGCTCCTCAAGCTCCCTGTCCCGGAAGCCCAACTCGTTCGGCTCGTATGTCATAGTGTCGTAGGCTCCCATAGAGGCAAGCTTTAATGCAAGAAGATTCTGCTCAGGACTCAGGCCACCGGCAACGATTGCGATTGTGTAGGGAGGGCAGGCGCTGGTTCCGAAGTGGGAAAGCTCTTCCTTCATAAGGGCGGAAAATCGTTCCTTTGTGAGGTAAGCCTTAGTTCCCTGAATGAAGCTGGTCTTGTTTGAGGAGCCGCCACCTTTTGCGCAGAAAATAAAGCTCAAGGAGTCCTCCGGGGCGTCCTTCACGAAAGAAGGAGAAGGAGCCAGGGCTGCATCTGAGTCAAAAATTGAAATCTGTGCCGGAAGATTGTTTTTCGGATCTTTTTCCTCATAAAAAGAAGTCGGAACTGTGGTCGAAAAACGCAGCTTCCTTTCGTCGTAAACTTTTCTGACTCCGCTGGTGATTTCGTCATATAAATTGCCGGTCGAAAAACTGCCTTTTTTCCAGCCGAAAACATTTGCGATCCCAGTGTCCTGACAGAGGGGGTAGAGCCCCTTTGAGGCGACCTCTGCATTTTTAAGCATACATGAGAGAACATAGCGGTCGTTGTCGCTCGCCTGTGGAGAGAGAGCCGCCTTGATTATAGAAGAAAGATGTTCGTGGGTAAAAGTGAATGAGAGCCGGCTGAATGCTAGCTCCGCAGTTTTTGAAAGGCTTCTTTCGTTGGGGATAAAATCAAAATCTTTTAGTGAATTCTCTGTTTCTTGCATGAAAAAATTATATCAGAATGACAATAATTTCTCTATCTGATATAATGAATTTATGAATACAAAAAGACTTTCCAAGCTCGCTCTTTTGTGCGGCTCTTTCTCCGCTTTATTTTCACTTACGCTTATTTCTTTCCACGCAGATATTTCTTTAATCGCCTTTCCGCTTTCCCTTGCTTTTACGGCATTTTTTCTTTTTTCTTCTATAAAAAAACTCTTCTCTGATAATAAGCTTGTCTTTATTTCAGTCGTCAGGGAACTCTTGCAGTACCTTCCTTATGTTCTTCTGGTTGCCTTTGTTTTCCGCCGGGCTGGTGAATACGGCACTCCTTTTGCCCTTGATGTCATCTCTGTCATCCTCTGGCTTCTTGCCTCTGCCCTCACTCTCGTTCTCCTTCATTACCTTAATCCCAAGTACATATCAAAGGTGAGCGGGGAGTGGGCTTCATTTGTCGAAAAACAGAAGGCAGAAAAAAAGAATCCTGCCAGCAAGTCACTGGTAAAATCAAGCGTCCGTGAGCTTTTAAGCTGGATTGATGCCCTTGTTCAGGCCGTCTTCATGGTTCTTCTGCTCAATATTTTCATAGTTCAGCTTTACGAAATTCCTTCTGAGTCAATGGTTCCGGAATTTTTAGTAAAAGACCGTGTCGTCGTTTTCAAAACCCTGAGCGGCCCAAAATTCCCTCTTTCGGAAGTGGGGCTTCCTTACCTCAAAAAATACAAGCGTGGCGACATAGTTGTCTTCCGAAATCCCCATTACTCAAACGACCGAAAATCCGAGGTTCGCACCTTCCTTTCCCAGCTCGTTTACATGTGTACCCTCACTAAAGTCAACCTGAATGTGGACGAAAACGGAAACCAGAAGGCAGATCCCCTCGTAAAACGAGTCTGCGGCCTTGAGGGCGAGCAGCTTATGATGCAGGACGGAATCCTCTATTCCCGCACAAAAGATTCGCCTGAATTTAAGGCAGTTGACTCTGATTCAAGCTGGGCAACATGGAATTTAAACGATGTCAAGCCGAGCCTCAAAAGCGGCATCCGTGATTTTCCTCTCCGGGACTCAGATTATGCCGAAATGCTTTCTGTCGAAGAAGAGAGGCGTAGCTTAAATCTTTCAGAGGCCGCTTCTGAATGCAAAAAAATCGCCGCTTCCTTTGAGTCAGTTTTCAAAAAACTTCCTAATAGCAAAAAAGGCAGAATTTCTTTTTCTGACGAGCAGCTGGATGTCTACTCCCTTTTCATAAATTCAAGCTATCTTACGGCATCCCTTCTTTCTTCGGAGAATGGCTCTGTCTGGTTTTCTGACTTTATGAGCGACTGGTGCAAGGGCAATCCTGATTTTGCAGGTGACCTTTATGCCGAGGCAAATTACCGTCTCAACATAATGATTAAGCTTGTCGCAGGAAAAATGATTTTACGGAACGCCGAGCTTTATGCCCAGGGCTTGCAGAACGATGTCTGGCAAAATGACGATATGCGCTCTGCCTATATTGCCGAGGCACAGAAACTTTATTCCTATGTCATGCTGCTGGACCTGCGCAATATGCCGGTCTTCCCGGCCAACGACGAGAATGGAAATCCCCGCTACATTCCAGAAAACTGCTATTTTATGATGGGCGACAACCGTTTCAATTCCCTCGATATGCGCCATTCCTACGACAGGTGGAACGCAAAGCTCACAAATTTTGACAGCTACAGTGTGACCTATACAAGCGACATGGCACCGCAATATGTAAGCCGAAGCCGTATGCTTGGAACGACATCATATCGTTTCTGGCCTGTTTCCCGTGCGGGCGTGCCTGGGCATACTGGAAAGTAAAAAGCTTGAGACGCGAATCCGTGTGGCATTATAAAGAATTATGTTATACAAAAGATTTGGATTTTTTATAGCAATTTTTCTCTTAGGAACTTTTCTTTCAGCACAGACCACCCGGGGCGGGGAGGGGCTGGTTTCTGTCAGAAATGAATCTTCCGGGCTTGCTCCAGTAACTGAACATCTTCTTTCTGACAACCTTCCCCTTCTTCTTCAGGGAATCTGGCAGGGAAATGACAGGCTCGTTATGTTCTCAAATCAGAATGAATTCGCCCTTGTCCTCCGTGTCTTTTACCAGTGGTACAACGACAGGGCTGCAGAACCTGCTTCTTTTTCGGAACTAAAATCCCGTGACCGTAACGATACCACAAAGTCTCCGGCTGAGGACATTCAGATTCAGTATGTCACAATTGTGGAAAATCCTTCAAGAACAGCGGGAGTCTACGAGCTTTCAATAAAATATCCCCACGAAAAAATCCCGGTACTTATTCCTCTTTGCGTAATCGACGGTAAAATCTACATGAATTTTCTGATTAAGGACAGCGCAAGCGTCACTGATTTGCGGCTTTCTCCAGATTCTTCATCAAATCAGGCTCAAAAATCAAGCTCAGACGGATTCTACAGGGCGGCTTCCTCTGCCTCAGGCCTTACAATCGCAAAACCTGTCTTCCAGAAAGAAGTTGTGTCTTATTATGTAAGTGAGAATGGCAGTGAGATTTACCGTATCCGCTACTGGCTTTCTGAAATGGAATATTCTTATGCAAAGGCAAGTTTTTCTGACGGCGACAAAATCTTTTCCGTTGACAAGTACCTTCGCATTGGCTCTCAGGTCTTTCAGTGCACCACAGGAAGAAGCACAAAAATCCGTAATATTCAGAAATCCTCAAAATTCGACAAGAATCCCACTTTCGACTCTGACGGAGGCATCGTGGCTTTCGGTCAGCCTTACCTGGTAAAGGTGCCTGAGGGAAGCGATCGAACTGCCATGGAGACATCACAATATTTCCTTGGAACAATCGAAGAAAACAACAAGCGAAAGAAGCCCGCTCCAAAGCCTCTCTTCCCGCCGACATTTCCGAAATACCGCTGGAAGGAAATCAGCGAGCTTGAGCTTTACAATCCCTCAACATGGAACAAGCGAAACCTGGATATACACAAATAAAAATCGAAAATCTTTCGTAAACTGTTGACATGATTCCAGCTTTTCATTAGTATTATATTCGTTGGTGGTCATAGTGAGGTGGCAATACCCGTTCCCGTTCCGAACACGGAAGTCAAGCACCTCTGCGTCGATGATACTCCTAACCGGGGGAAAGTAGAAAGCTGCCAACTTTTTTTATTTTAAATAAAAGTCCTTCCTTTTGAATCCCTGATTGGGGGAAAGTAGATAGGGAGCGACCCCGCTTGCGGGGACAAAACTCGCGAGGCGAGTTTTGAGCGAGTCTCGGCGAAGGCTGTGCCTGAGCCGTGCCAACTTTTTTTTATTTTAAACGACATTTCCAAAAATCAAGGAAGGCTACTATGGCAAAGTTAACCGGCTCTCAGATTATCATAAATCTCCTGCGGCAGAACGGAATTGATGTCGTATTTGGCCTTCCCGGCGGCATGATTCTTCCCCTTTATAACGAGCTTTTCGTTTCAAATTTCAAGCATGTCCTTGTCCGTCAGGAACAGGCTGCAGGCTTTATGGCTCAGGGAGTAGCCCGGGTTACTGGAAAGGCTGCCGTCTGCATGGCAACAAGCGGGCCTGGAGCCATGAATCTTCTTACGGCCGTTGCAGATGCCAGGAGCGATTCTATCCCTCTCGTTGCGATAACAGGGCAGGTTAACACAAACCTTATCGGAACCGATGCCTTTCAGGAAGCCGACACTTTTGGCCTTTCTTTCCCGATTACAAAACATTCTGTCATGGTAAAAAGCGCAAAAGAGCTGCTTACGGCTCTTCCCCTTGCCTTTGCCATTGCAGAGAGCGGTCGTCCCGGCCCGGTTCTTATCGATGTTCCCCGCAATGTTCAGACAGAATTGTGCGAGATTCCTTCTGACTTCGACACTTCCTTCAAACGCATTTATGACGAATATGTAAGTCACTCCGTACGAAACAAAACTAAAGAAGAGGATATCCCTTCAGTAGTTCAGAATATAATTGATTTGCTTTCAAAGGCAAAAAAGCCCCTTTTGTATGTCGGTGGAGGCTGTAATTCTCCCGAGACAAGCTCTCAGATCCGAAAATTCCTTGATATTTACGATATTCCGGTCATTTCAAGCCTTATGGGCCTGGGAGTTGTCCGCCGGGATTCTCCTTCTTTTCTGGGCATGGTCGGTATGCACGGCACCTTTGTCTCGGGCAAGGCTGCCTACGAAAGTGACCTCGTGATTGCCGCAGGTAGCCGTTTTGACGACAGGGCTGCGGGAGTGCCGGATGGTTTCTGTCCTAATGCAAAAATCATTCACATCGACATTGACGCCGCTGAAATCAATAAAATACTTCCAAGCTCTGTAAGTTTTGTCTCTGATACGGCTTCTGCTTTTGAGAAAATCAATTCCTCCCTCAATAATGCTGATTTGAGTGCCGGCAAGACCGCCCGCTCAGAGTGGCTTTCTTCTTGCCTTGAGCTTAAAAAACAGGAGAAAATCGAGCTTGAAATGAGCTGCTCGGCCGCTGAGTGCTGCGGGGCAAAAACTTGCGGAAAAAAGGCCGGGGCAAATTTCAGAAATCCCCGTGAATTTATCCAGAAGCTTCCTTCCGGCGATAATATCATCGTCACCACTGATGTTGGTCAGCATCAGATGTGGGCGGCCCAGTACTTTGATGTTCAGCGTCCCCGCCAGTTCCTTACTTCCGGCTCTCTGGGAACCATGGGCTTTGGCCTGCCTGTTGCTTTGGGTGCGGCTTTTGCCCAGCCTGAAAAGCGCATAGTCTGTATCTCAGGCGACGGCTCAATCCTTATGAATATTCAGGAGCTCGCCACCATGGCGGAGAACAAGCTCAATGTCACGGTAATTGTCCTTGAAAACGGAGCTTTGGGTATGGTTCGCCAGCAGCAGGAATATCTTTTTGACAGGCACTATTCTGCAAGTACATTCCCGTCAAATCCAGACCTGCTTAAAATTGCAGAGGGCTTTGGAATTAAGGCCATTGACGCAGATACTGCCCCTGACTGGGAAAAGAAGGCTTTTGAATCTAAGGGACCGGTCTTTGTCCGTACGAAAATCGCCCGCTGCGAGAATGTTCTTCCTTTCGTAAAGGGCGGAAGCCTGAACATTGATTCAATAAGATAGAAAGCTTGAAAAATCCTGTCAAGATTTTAATTCAAATGAAGTGCACCCCAAAAGTTAGACTCTATGTTTAATTTTTGGAGGTGCTTTTTTTTGTTTTAAACAGGCGTTTTATAATTGAATCGACAAAAAGGTCTGAAAATAAAAAAAAGACCCAGCTGAAACTGAGTCTTGGAAGAATGGGCAGTGAGAGACTCGAACTCCCGACAACCTGGGTGTAAACCAGGGGCTCTACCAACTGAGCTAACTGCCCGAAATGTGAAGATATTATATCAGAAAAAAACATCCTGCGTCAAGTTCGTGATTGATGCAGGATGACTTTTTTTGAAAGTAATTTATTTCTCTGACTCTTTATTTTCCTTTTCTTCTGCTTTTTCCTTCTCGCTGGAAGTTTCTTTGTCGTTTTCAAAAATCTCCCGCTTAAAAAGGATTATATCCCTTATTTTAACCGAGCATGCCATGTTAAGGACTGTTTGTTTGTTGGGGTCGCTTATGATTGGCACATCAAAATACTGGTATGATTTTTCGTATCCCTCTGCCTCAACCTCGATTTCAAACTCGAATTTACGGCTTTCACCGGCTTTTACTGCTGGAATAGGACTGGCCCAGAATGTGAAAGCGCCTTTTGTACTCTGGAATGTCTGTGTCGGGTTGGCCCATGTCATGTCAACCATATCAACGACCTTGCCGTCAAGCTTTAAGAGAATCTTAGCCCCGGAAACGGGCTCGAATGTACCTCCGTCGAGAACCGTGCCAGTGAAAGTAGGGAAGTTGTAGCTTGGGTTTTCATCTACCTTGACCTCGCACTCTTCCCGTGAGTAAGAATGAAATGGCCGCTTTGTTGATGAGATGATGCGAATACCGTCCATTGCGACGGCAGAAATATCCGCTATAAGCTGATGGTCTGCAAAAATCTCGTTTGAATGGGTGACGCCTCTGCCCGAGACAACATATTTTGGTGGGGTTCTGTTAAGGACATAACTTATTGTATCAAGCCGGCAGTTCTTGCAGTCACATGAAAGCCAGTTTATTCCGTCTTTTTTTACCTGCTCGTAAAGTGCGTTGACTTCGGCGGTTACCAAATCTTCCATCATGTTGTGTACATTCATAAATAAGTCTCCATGATAAAAAAAGAGTGCGCCTCTTCTGAGACACACTCTATTATAAGTCATAAAATTCTTATAGGCAAATAAAATTTTAAAATTACCCGCAAGGAGGCGGGTAAACGGCGATAAACCCGCAAGTTTTGCATTGAAAAACTTGTCAGGGTATGGATGCCCCTAGTTTCCGCCTTTTCTGGTGTAAGCGGCCAAGCCACCAGCCATGATGATTTTGGCTGAGCGGGCAGCGATGTCGTTCACGC
>CAMOEE010000082.1 GCA_946611835.1 uncultured Treponema sp.
TATTTGAAGCCGGTTGAGGAAGAAGAAAAATGACAGGAAATATTTACATATACATTTTTGTCGCTTGGTTTGTCTCGTATTTGATTCGTGTTTTGCCGCTTACTCTTATCCGTAAGCCTATCAAAAATCAATTTATCCGCTCTTTTTTGTTTTATGTGCCTTATGTCACTCTCTCAGTGATGACTTTCCCTGCTATAGTCGAGGCAACAAGCTCCCCTGTCGCCGGGGCGGCGGCCCTTCTTGTGGGTGTTGTATTTGCCTTTTTTGGGGCTGGGCTTTTCCCTGTGGCTATTGCCTGCTGCCTGGTGGCTTTTGTTGCGGAATACCTTTTGAATTTGATATAATAACAATGTGAGTAATATTATCGATAATAAAAACATTCATTCCGTTCAGGGCGAAAAAATCGTCATTCAGGGCGCCCGAGAACACAATCTTAAGAATATCTCCGTTGAGATTCCCCGCAACAAACTTGTAGTCATTTCAGGTCTTTCTGGCTCAGGAAAGTCTTCCCTTGCTTTTGACACGCTTTTTGCCGAGGGCCAGCGGCGCTACATGGAAAGCCTTTCTTCATACGCAAGACAGTTTTTGGGCAGCATGGATAAGCCCGATGTTGATTTAATCGAAGGCCTTTCCCCTGCAATTTCTATTGAACAAAAAACGACTCACAATAATCCCCGCTCAACTGTGGGCACCGTCACCGAGATTTACGATTATTACCGCCTTCTTTTTGCCAGAATCGGCCATGCTCACTGTCCAAACTGTGGCCGTGAAATCAAGGAGCAGAGCGAAGATCAGATTATAGACACGATTTTGGGCTGGGGCGAGGGTACCCGCCTCACGCTTTTGGCTCCTGTCATCCGTGGTAAAAAGGGCGAGCATCAGAAAATTATCGAAGATGCCCAGAAGTCAGGCTTTGTCCGTGCGCGGATTGACGGCCTTATGGTTGAGCTTGATGACACGATTAAGCTCGACAAGCAGAAAAAGCACACAATCGAAATCGTAGTTGACAGAATCGCACTTAAAGAAGACTCACGAAAGCGTCTTGCAGAGTCAGTTGAGGCGGCTTTGCAGGCTGCGAACGGCGTTGTGATTGTCCTTCGCCGGGTGGAAGATGACAGCGAGAAGGGCTGGCACGAAGAAGAAGTATTTTTCAGCCAGAAAAATGCCTGCCCGGACTGCGGAATTTCCGTTCCTGAATTGCAGCCCCGTCTTTTTTCTTTTAACAATCCTTTCGGAGCCTGCCCGGAATGTACCGGCATCGGCGAAAAAATGGAATGGGACGCAAAAAAAATCCTTCCCGATGACAGCCTTTCTTTTAATGAAGGGGCTTTCCCTTTCTACAATCCCGACAGCGAGTGGAACAAATCGCTTTTTGGTGCTGTTGCCGAGACTGGCGGATTTACTCTCGATACTCCCGTTAAAGATTTGAGCGAAAGGCAGCGGGAATTTTTATGGAAGGGCGACGATACAAAAATCATGCACTGGATTTACCGAAAGCAGAGTGGCGAGGGCTTCTCCGAGTATAAGCGCCCCTGGATTGGTATATGGGCTGACATGAAGAGGCGGCACAACGAGGCATGGGGCGAAAGTCAGCGTGTCCGCATGGAAGAGCGCTTTATGTCTGTTTCCGAGTGTACATGCTGCCATGGAAAGAGGCTTCGTCCTGAAGCTCTGGGCGTTACGGTGGGCGGAAAAAACATCATAGAGCTTTGTTCATTCAGCGTAATTGAAAGCCTTGATTTTATCGAAAAATTACAGCTTACCGACACCGAAAAACTCATTGCTTCTCAGATTATAAAAGAAATCAAAGCCCGGCTCACTTTCCTTAAGAATGTGGGACTGGATTACCTCACCCTGGAGCGTTCGGCCGGCACCTTGTCTGGCGGCGAGGCCCAGCGAATCCGCCTTGCAACCCAGATTGGCTCAGGCCTTACCGGCGTAATGTATATTCTTGACGAGCCATCGATTGGTCTTCATCAGCGGGATAACGAACGCCTTATCGACACCCTCACTTATCTTCGTGACCTCAAGAACACCGTAATTGTCGTCGAGCATGACGAGCAGACCTTGCGCACGGCCGACTGGCTTGTTGACATCGGTCCCGGGGCTGGCGTTCACGGCGGAAACGTAATCGCTTCCGGCACTCCTTCCCAGGTTATGGAAGTCAAGGAGAGCATTACCGGTCAGTATCTTAAAGGCACGATTTTTATGCCGATTCCAAAAGAGAGGCGTCGTGGCAACGGAAAATTTATTTCGATTAAGGGAGTTCGTGAGCACAACTTAAAGAATGTCAGCGTTGACATCCCGCTGGGAACTTTCACCTGCATTACGGGCGTTTCCGGCAGCGGAAAATCTACCCTGCTCAGCGATGTTTTCTATCCTGTGGTCTCAAATACATTGATGAAAACCGATTACAGGGCAGGCGAGCATGATTCAATCGAAGGAATCGAGAATATCGACAAGGTAATCAACATCGACCAGAGCCCTATCGGCCGCACTCCCAGAAGTAACCCGGTCACCTATGTGGGTGTTTTTGATTCTATAAGGGAATTGTATGCTTCTTTGCCCGATTCAAAGGCCCGCGGCTACAAGTCCGGCCGTTTCAGCTTCAATGTGAAGGGCGGCCGCTGCGAGAACTGTCAGGGGGCTGGAACAATCACAATCGAGATGAACTTCCTGCCTGATGTTTTCATTCAGTGCGATGTCTGTCACGGTCACCGCTTCAACCAGGAGACTCTGGACGTGCGCTACAAGGGCAAGAATATTTCCGACGTTCTCAATATGACAATCGAAGAGGCGGCGGATTTCTTCAACGCGATTCCCCATATCTCAAGGAAACTTGAGACCTTAAAGAGCGTAGGCTTAGGCTACATTCAGCTTGGTCAGTCGGCCCTCACTTTGAGTGGTGGCGAGGCTCAGCGGGTCAAGCTTGCGACGGAGCTTGCCCGGCCTTCAACCGGTAAAACGCTCTACATCCTTGACGAGCCTACAACCGGCCTTCACTTTGCGGATGTAAAAGTCCTCATGGAAGTAATCCAGCGGCTCGTTGACAAGGGAAACTCTGTGGTGATGATTGAGCACAACCTTGATGTAATCGCCCAGGCTGACTACATCATCGACCTAGGCCCGGACGGCGGAAACAAGGGCGGCACAATCGTAGACACAGGCACGCCTGAAGAGGTCGCTGAAAGATGGCAGAAGACCGGCAGCTACACGGGAAAGTTCATCGAGGACACCCTAAAGCACGGTCACAGGGAAGAATAACCACAGATTACTTAGAACGCTTTGCGTTCGACGATGTCACAGATTATATATTTGATTTTTGAAAATCTGTCTTTTTAATACGAATATCTTTCGTATAACAAAATTTCTAATCTGTGTAATCTGTGACATCTGTGGTTTAAATATATGAAAAAAAGTTTTTTTGTGCTGGCATTTCTGGTTTTCTCTCTTTTTGCCCCGCTTTTTGCGGCGGATGGGGAAAAATCTGTGATTGCCATTGAGCAGGCACAAAAAGTTGAGAATACTAAAGACCCTGTCTCAGGCACTGACAGCATAGTCCTCACAGGAAATGTAAAAATCAGTGTCACAAGGGGAAGCACAAAGACCACAATCACGGCTGAAAAAATCAACTACAACCGGGCCAGCGACATGCTTTATGCCGACGGCTCCGTTACTCTTACCCAGACAGGCGGAAGCGCCGGCGGCGAGACAATCACGGCCTCAAGCCTCTTGTTCAACACTGCCACCCTTGAGGGCGTCTTTGACAACGGACGGGCTGTACAGACTTCAAGTGACGCAATCAACCTTCCCTCAGGCTCCACCCTCATCGTAGCCTCTGAAGTCTTCGGCCGTGATTCTGGCGGAACCATCGCGTTCAAATCCGGCGAGCTCACTTTCTGCGATGACGAGAACCCCCACTGGAAAATCAAGGCAACCAGAATCTGGCTTTTGCCAGGCGGTGAGTTCGCATTTTTGAATGCCCGCCTTTTTGTAGGCCGTGTTCCCCTCATGTGGCTTCCTGCTTTCTATTATCCTAAGGACGAGCTGCTCTTTAATCCGGCTTTTGGTTACCGCCAGCGTGAGGGCTACTACATCAATACGACGACTTATCTTTATGGCCGTAAGCCTTCTTCTGCCGTAAGCTCAGCCGACATACGCTCGAAGACCAGCTCATCTTCATCTTCTTCAAGTGACGACGACAAAATCAATTTCTTCAGCTTTATGAACACCGGCTCAATGAAAGAACAGAAAAGGGAAGGTCTTGTCCTCCACAATCTCGATGAGGATTACAAGGGGGACACTTCTAAATATTTCAAGGTAATGGCCGATTATTACGCCAATATGGGCACCATGGTCGGTTTTGACGGCGTTTTTGCACCGAATTCAGTTCTTTCGAGCCTTGCCGTCAATTTTGAGATGGGCTTTTCCAACACCGTCTTCCGGAACAAGAGCCTTTACCTTGCAAAAAATTCTTCAGGTGAGATTATAAGCGACAGCTCCAACTTCATGGGGCAGAAAGCACCTTTCCGATATCAGGCAAACCTTAAATTCACGATTTCAAAGCCATTCTCACTCACATTCAGCATGCCGATTTATTCTGACCCCTTCTTTGCCTACGATTTCAATACCCGGGCCGAAACCATGGACTGGATTGACTTTGCCATGAACGGAACCGACACTTCCACCGACGAGGTGACCGTAACGGAAACTTCTTCTTTTACCTGGGGAATAAACGGTTCCTACACTTTGAAAGTTCCCCAAATCCTCAATCCCTACATTTCTTCTCTCTCGCTCTCATCTTTCAGCTCATCAATCGTCTATTCTTCAAAGGCAAACGAGAAACTCTCTGAGGACGAGCGTTATGCATCTGATTCGACTTGGGCGACTTACACCCCTGAGCGAAAATTCTATTATCCGTCGCAAATTACGCCCTTCAAGACCAGCGCACGGATTGCGGGTACTATCTTCCAGTATCCTTCAACTTCCACATCAAAAAGCACGACTCCCGCAGAATTAAGCCTTACTCCACCCGGAGATTTGAACTTGTCTGAAAAAAAAGACGAAAAAGAATCAGCTGATAAAAAAGAAGGAAATGAGGCAAAAAATCCTTCCGACAAGGATAAAAAGACAGGGGAGGGGGAGAGTTCTGAAGAAGAGGGCCTGCTTTCTGAATCCTATCTTCCATCCCTCACACTTCCTTCTGTCTCAACGACAGCAATAAACGGACTCTCCTATTCTCTCGGCTACAGCATATCGCCGGATTTTACATCGCAGCTGTCATACTCATCAGCGATTCTCAAAACTCCTGACGACTTCAAATGGAACGACATGCAGTCAACTTATATTCAGGTAAAGGCTCCAACCGTTCTTACGAGCAAAATCGGTTACCGTGACAGCTTCCTTACTCTCACGGACACATTTACTTTCAGCCCTGTCTATCAGTCGCATCCTTATTTGAAGATAACTGACACAACTTCTGAGGGCGGCTATACCGAAAGCTCGGCAAAGTCTGTCGAAAAATCCGATTACTCAGCCCGGAAGCTTGACCTTACCGATGTCAATGCTCTTTCTTTCAAGCCTTTCTATTATACAAAGCATTTTACGGAAACTTCCCTGACATGGAACACGACAATCAAGATGGTACGCACGGAATTTGTCGGGGATGCTGACAATCCTGAGTGGGAGTATCACACCACTGACCTCACAGATGAAGAGAGCTTTACCGTCCACAACTTGAATTTTGTCCTTGGCGCTAACGAATTTGACAAGAAGGTTTACCAGACGCTTTCGCTTACTACGACTCTCCCGCCTCAGGTTGACTCATACAAGGGAACTTTGACTCTGGGCTTTCCCTACACGGTTTTTACGGCAGGAACAGGTATCCACAAGAAAAGCTCTGATGACGACACCTGGGTAAAGGATAACTTCACGCAGAGCCTTACAGTCAATATGTTCAACAGCAAGCTTAAATTCACCCAGTCCTATTCTTACAACCTTGAGGATGAGGTACATGATTCCCTCAAATTCTCACTCTCTGGATTCGGTTTGCAGGCTTCTTATACTGCCTCTTATACCACGGGATATACTTTCGTAACCGAGACTAAGTCCGACGGAACAAAGGTCAGCAAGGGCTGGACTAACGACAGCGAAAAGAGATTTCAGCCATATCAGGCAAGCCTTGCCTATACAAGCACATCAAAGACCTTCAAGTATTTGAGCGACAGGATTTCATGGGCACCATCTCTTTCAACGAGCGCCGTATACGATTGCGTGCGCCCGACAAACAGCTATTTCCGATTCATTCCGGCTCTTACTTTCAAGGTGAATAATTTCCTGAGCATCACTTTCAGCGCAGAGTCAAAGAACAGTGTCATCTACCGCTATTTTTGTTCCGACGCAGAATACGAAGAAAAATACATGGGAAAGGGCGAGCGCAACATCCTTAAAGACTTGATAGATTCCTTCCGCTTTGATGACATGGATAAACGAAAATCCAGCGCCTTCAAGCTCCAGAGCCTCAAGATAGACATTACCCATGACCTCGATGACTGGGATTTGAACTGCTCCTTCTCAATCAAACCTCGCCTTATGACCTCATCAACGACCGGCTACGACACAAGCAAGGAGGGAAAATCTTACTACGACTTCAGCCCCTATTTCACGATAAGCGTCGCATGGCGTCCATTGTCAAGCATGAAGACACAGATTGTGGATGAATATGGGGAATGGAAGCTTAATCCTTAGTTTCCATTCTTTGCGACTACTTCGTATTCGGGGGAATGGAAGCTTAATCCTTAGTTTTCAAGCACGCTTTCTTTAAATGGTTTTTCTCATTCTAAGCGAGTTTGTGTCTGGATTGAATCTGAAATATGTCTGAATATTCCTCTTAAATGACGGATATGAACTTTGTTTCTATGCAAAAGAATCCGATTATATTTTTAGAGGGAGACTAAACTTAGTGAAAATCGTTTTTACAGGCAAAAGCCGTGGATTGTTCGAGCTCTTGAAAGTCTACTTTTGTGATGGGACGGATTCCGTTTCGTTCTTTGATGACGGACTCACGCTGATGAGGAGTCTGGTTTTCAATGATGCTACGGCGGACTTGATTCTTCTTGAGAATTCGCTTTACAAGGGCTTTGCAGATTTCTTCTACAATGTTCTTGACTCAAGGAATTTGAAAATCCCTCTCATCCTGCTTGGCGATTCTGGACTTGCGAAGGGGAATCGGCTGAGCACATGGATTTCAGAAAATGAATTTCAGTACGATATTCAGAACCTTCACAAATATGTTCCGGTGTTAAACAAAATCAACCTGCTGATTGAAAGCAGTGAATTTAAAAGACTTCTTGAAAAAACAGAAGAAAATCATACCTCTTCTGATGATAAAACTCTTGTCAAAATCAACAAAATAAATCCAGTAGACAATCTCCGGCGGAAAGCCAATCTTAGTCCGGCAATCTATAACCTGCTCCGTTATCTTTACAAAAATCGCTGCCGGGAAGTTTCCCTCCTTGAGCTTGAAAAAGAGATTTTTATTAATGCCGGCAGTGAAAAGACATGCAGAAATGTGGTTTATGCTTACATTTCCAGACTCAGAAAATGCATGGACAGCGTTCCGCTTTGCACAATGGAAATCCTCAGAACAAGAAGAGGGCATTATAAATTGCTTTTACGCTGATTTTTGATATAATTGCTCCATGCAGCCGAAAATTTTCAGCCTGATTGACAAGGCAATTTATGATTACAAAATGATTCCCGAGGGGGCCAAAATCCTCGTCGGGGCCAGCGGGGGCAAGGACTCAACCCTTTTGATTGAATATTTCGCAAACCGCATGAAAAGGCGCAATGAGCATTTTTCTTTTACGGCCCTTAACATAAAGACTGACTTTGCTGATGAATTCTCACCAGAGCTAAAGGAGACTTTCAAAGGCTGGGGCGTGGAGCTTGAAACCCTGGAGGTGAATACCCTGGAGCGAGTGAAGCCCGGCCGCAAGATGAACTGCTTCTGGTGCTCCATGCAGCGCCGTATGGAGCTGAACGAGTACGCAGCCCGGAATGGCTTCAGTCATGTCGCTCTGGGCCATCATCTGGACGATGCCCTGGAAACCCTGCTTATGAACATGCTCAACAAAGGCACTCTGGAGACCATGCCGCCCGCCATGAAATATGACAAGTACCCGATAACGATAATCCGGCCTCTATATTACACTCCGGTGAGCGCAATAATTGAATATGCAGAGGAGCAGGGCTGGAAGAGACAGACCTGTACCTGTGATTATCAGGACAATTCCGGCCGGAAAGAAATGCGTAAGAGGCTTGAAGTGCTCACCAACGGCGACAACGGGCAAAAAAAACGGATGCTCCTCGCTCTGAAGAACATCCGTACTGATTACTTACCGTAAATTACTTGATTCGGGCTTTGATGAACTCCATCTTGAGTTCTTTCATGGCCTCGGTGAGGGAAACCTTGTAGATGTGGGGGTTCAAAATGCGCTTGTATGAGGCATCGAAGCTCTCAAGCTGTTTCTGCATTGTTTCCCTGGCCTTACGCAAAACTTCGGCCTCGCTTTTCTTTTCGCCGACTCTTTTTCCGCCCTCAACGACTTTTTTGAGCATTGGCTCGACTTTGCTTGCAGAGAAAGTGAACTGGCGGTAATCGACCATCGTGTGATAGTAGCGGTATTCCCTGCCGGTTTCGATTTTTTCGTCCTCAAGGGCGATGATGTCTGCCTTGGCGTTCCCGTCATTGTCGTAGAGACGGTAAACATTTTTTACGCCCGGGTTCGTGTTCTTCTCGGGGTTATCGCTGAACTTCATGGCGGCTTTCATCTCGCCTGTGGCCTCGTCATGTCTTGCACCAAGCTTGTAAACGCCAGTGAAGCTGGCTTCGTTTCCGCCGGTGACCATGTGGGTTCCTACTCCCCATGAGTTGATCGGTGTGTCCTGCTGAACCAGGGTCTCGATGATTTCTTCAGTCAGCTCGTTTGATACGCAGATTTTTGCCTGAGGGAAGCCAGCCTTGTCCAGTTCCTTACGAACTTCCCGGGTCAGGTATGATATGTCGCCTGAATCCAGTCGGACACCGAAATTGTAGCCTTTTTCCACCAGTTCCCGGCCCACGGTGATTGCGTTCTTGATTCCTGAGCGGAGGGTGTCATAAGTGTCGATAAGGAAAATTGCGTTTGTCGGGTAGATTTTTGCGTAAGCCCGGAAAGCCTCAAGCTCGCTGGGGAAAGCCATAATCCATGAGTGAGCCATGGTTCCCATGACAGGGATTCCGTAGATTTTTCCGGCCAGGGTGTTGCTGGTTCCGGCAGCTCCGCCGATAAAACTTGCCCTTGTTGCGCTCATGCCGCCGTCCGGTCCCTGGGCACGGCGCAGGCCGAATTCCATGATTCCGCCTTTTTTGCTGGCAAGCCAGACTCGGGCTGTTTTTGTGGCGATAAGGCTCTGGAAGTTGATGATGTTGAGGATAAGTCCCTCCACAATCTGTGCCTCAATCAAATTTGCGTGGATGCGGACGATCGGCTCCTGGGGGAAGATAATCGAGCCTTCCTCAAAAGCGTACATTTCGCCGGTAAAGCGGAAGTCTTTAAGAAATTCAAGGAAGCCTTCCTCAAAAATTTTCTGCTCCCGCAAGTATTCGATGTCGTCCTCGCCAAAAGTGAAGTCCGTGATTGCGTCGATAAGATTCTCCAGGCCTGCGAAGACCGAAAAACCGCCGTTGAAAGGCTGCCGCCTGAAGAACATGTCGAAAACAACATCGTGGTTCATGTCGTTCTTCCAGTAGCCCTGAGCCATTGTAAGCTCGTAGAAGTCGGTGAAAAGCGCGTTGTTAGTGATGACGCTTTTTTGTGGTTCTGCCATAAGTGTACCTCATTCAAATTGAAAGTTTAAAACTGAAAAATTGGATGTTGTTCTCCAGCGTTTACCGACTTCATAAGCGATAAAAACCGACATCTGAATCTATATTATCGAATTTTTAGGGAAGGGGGAAGTCTCCCAGGGGAAATACCAGGGCAAACGCATTATGTGTACTTTGCGGCAAAAATGGCGCGAGGGAGCGAAACGGCTTACGAAAAGACTCCGTTTGTGCTGCCGCGTGAGCGGCAACCGTAAA
>CAMOEE010000083.1 GCA_946611835.1 uncultured Treponema sp.
AGGGGAACAATATGAGTGATTCAGATAAAACAAACGAACTTGACAATTACGGCGTTTGGGTAAAAAAGCCGCCTCGCACCGTTTCATCTGAAATAAATATGGATAACATCGATGTCGTGGATAATTCGGCATTCGATTCAGGCGAAACAGCTCTCTCACAGGACGAGCTTGCAAACATTGCCGGCATGAGTTCAGAGAGTCCTTCACCCTCTTCTTCCGGCGAAACAGAAGAAATCTCCCTTGACGAATTCATCGAGGGCGGAGTTTTTGAGGGCGACGAAGAGAACAGCGCTCCGGCCACCACAGAAACAGCTGCCGAAAGCACGACAGAAACAGTTTCAGCCGATGATTTCCTCGACTCAAGCGACATCACAGTTTCCGACGCCCCAAGCGTATCTGAACCAGCTTCATTCGTAGATGACGGTCCCCTTGACATCGACCTTTCTTTTGACGACACAGCTCCGGCAGCTCCTTCTTCCCAGCCAGGCTCAGCTCCGATTGCAGAAGTTCCCGGCACAGAAGAAGTTGACCTCAGCGACTTCGGCCTTGACTTTGGAGACGACTCATCATCATCTTCTGGAAGCCCGGCCTCAGATGACGGAACAGAGAGCGTTGATCTGAGCGACTTCGGAGTAGATTTCGGAGATGATTCATCAGCCCCTTCAACAGAAGCTGCCCCACAGGAAAGTGCAGCTGAGCCAAAAATCAACGATGACGGAACCGAGGAAATCAGCCTTGACTCTTTCGGCTTCGACATCAACGCAGAGGAAAAGCCGGCTGAAGAAGCAGAACCTGCAGAATCAGGCGAAACACAAGAAGAAAGTTCACCTTCAATCACAGAGGAAGCTCCTTCGCTCTCAGAAGAGGCAGAGGGAATCTCTTTGTCAGCAGAAGACGATGTAGGTGATATTTCACTCGATTCAGAAGCAGCTCCGCAAGAAGAGACAGAAAAAGTCAGCTCCCAGTCATTCGGCGAGCAGGATGCAGATGACTTCGACCTTGACTCAATCATGGACTCAATCGAAGACGAAAACGGCAACAAGTCTTCTTTAATTAGCAGCGAACCGGCATTTGAAGAAAGCCCGGCCCCAACCGAAGAATCTCCTTCGGACATCAATGTTGTTGACATGGACGAGCCCGTCTTTGAAGAAACATCAGTTGACATTCAGGAAGCAGCCCCAGAAGAAGATTCATTTGAGATTCCGGATGCAGAGTCATTCAACGCAAATCCGACCGAAAGCTCAGAGGAAACTTCCCCGGCAGATGACGGCACAGTAGTCGACGACATTTCACTAAACGACATCCCGGCAGAAGAAGCCTCAGTTTCCGAAGAGGAACCTGCTTTTGAAGATTATCCAGCAGCTGAAGAGTCACCAGTTATTGAAGAGTCACCAGTTGTTGAAGAGTCACCAGCCTTTGAAACAGAGACTCCTGTTGAAAAATCCCCGGTCTTCGAAGAGCCAGTAATAGAAGAATCGCCTGTTGATGAAGCTCCGGTCTCCGATGAAGCACCAGTTGACAAGGCTCCGCTTATTCAGGAAAGCATTGCGGAAGAAAATGAAATCAAGTCTGAGCCTGAAAGCGTTAAACAGGACGCAGAAATCAGCTCGGCAGCAAACAGTATTCTCAGTCAGATTGCGGCAGAGCTTTCTTCACTGCGAAGTGAGATTTCAAATCTCAAGACAGAATTCGAGGAACTGAAGAACAAAGAGCCGGCTGCCCCACAAGTCGAAGAGGAAAATATCGAAGTCGCAACAGAAGAAGAGCCTGTCGCACAGACTGAATCAAGCGGCGGATTCTTCAGTGATGACGATGAGGATGACACTATCGCCCTCTCTCTCGATGAAATGGATAATATCTTCAACACCGTTGAAATGGTCGAGGAAGAGGCACCTGAGCAGAACCCTGAGTCAGATGACGCTCTCAGTGAAGAGCCGCTTATCAGCGAAGAAGTCACAGAGCCGGAAACAAGCGAAGAAGGCGAATCTGCCCTTGATTTCTCAAACGACAGCATCGAGGAACCAGTTCTTGATGACATCGATACAAACATTGCCGGCGACGAAGAGCTTCCTGAAGAAATTCTTGTTCCAAAAGCCGATGATATTCTCGTTGAGTCAAGTCAGGAAAACCTTATCGAGGAAGAGCCTGAAATAAACGCTGATCTTGGAAGTGAGTCAGTAGAGCTTAGTGACGAAAACGAAGGCTCTGTCGAAGACACGACTCTGGTTGACGAGCCCTTCGTATTCGAAGAAAGCGATACAAGTGCCAGCGGGGAAGTTACCGATGAGCCTGCAGAATTTTCTGAGGAAGCTCCAGCAGAAGAAGTTCCTTTTGAAGACTTCACAGAAAGTGCTCCAGAAGCAGCAGAAGAAAGTGGTGAAACTCTTACAGAAGAAGAGAACATTGAAGAAGAGGAAAAAGACGACACCGGAAGCGTTTCTATCACAGAAGGTGAGTTAAGCAACCTTCTCTCTTCAGAAGCTGCTCTTCAGGAAAGCCAGAGAAATGAGGAAGATGAGGATTCTACACCTGTTCAGTCTTCAATTCCGAACGAACTGCAGAAAGAAATCAAGTCTGTCCTCTCATATATGGATCAGCTTCTGGAGAACCTTCCGGAAGAAAAAATTGCTGAATTCGCACAGTCAGAGCAGTTTGAGACCTACAAAAAACTGTTCAAGGAGCTGGGACTCAACTAATGAACATAGCAAATACAGAAAAACGGGGTCTTTTGCAGCGGGCACAGAGCGTTCTTGCAGATGTCACCCCGACATTCGACAAATGGGCAAAAAGATCCGGCTTCATAAGGGCAGCCATTCTCGCTCCATGTCAGACCGCCGAGGGTAAGTTTTACTACACAACCGATGCGGTCGGCTTTACTGCGCGGGAAATGGCTTTGCTCACCGAAACCGAAGAATTCTGGCTCGGCACCTTATCCAAGGCTTTTGAATGGCAGTGCTTTTCAAGGGATTTTAACGAGCTTGATAAATTCGACGGTCTTTTTGACGATGATATTCTCACCCAAATCAACAAGATTTTCTTCCTTCCCTTCAGGAACAAAGAAAGACCCATGATTTTTGTCCTTGTAGAACTTGAAGAAGACGATGACATCAATCTTCCACCAGCCTCAGAAATGGCAGTAACTTTGAAGAACATCGTTGAATTCAAAAATCAGGCAAAGAAAATCATCGCAAAATTCGAGAAGAATATCGAAACAGGCCTTGGAATTTCCCAGAGCAGGCTTTATCTTCTGTCACTCAAAGTTTGTATCGAAGAAGAGCTTTCTACGGTCGAACTTCCAGGGGATGAGCTTAAGGCTTTGGTCACTAGCTCTATCACAGAGGCAGCACAAACTATTGTAGCTCCCCTCTTCAGGGCCCCCAACTGTTCTCAGACAGGCTCAATGGGCGAAATAAAGGTCGTTCTTTTCGCAAAGGACGAGGAAGACGAGCAGCTTCTCGCTTATCATGCCGCCAGAACGCTCATCGGCCTGTTCGGAACAAAGGCAACAAAACAGGTTCTTTTGCTTTCGGCTGGTCTATGCTCTAACATCAAGGGAACAATTGAATTCCTTTGCAAGTGCTAGATTATCCGATGAAATCAGATTTCATCTTTGAGGAGAGCAAGGCGGGGGAACTCACCTGCTCTTTCAAAGGAAAATACCTTCATTCAAAATATAATCCCAAAACCGAGGGGGAAAGGTTTGCACAGAGTCTTGAGGCAGATTTTTCTCCTCTCTGTCTTTTTATACTCGAACCGGCCCTATCTTATTGTGCTTCTTCCCTAAAATTAAGATTTCCACAAGCCACAGTCTGCGCAGTTCGTTTCAGAAAAGAATTCTCAGAAAGCGATTCAGAATGGGACAAAGTTTTTTATTTGTGCTCAGACCTGCCTCTTTCAGAACAGCTTTTTCTGGTCCTCGGGGAAGAAAAATTATGCTCAAGCCTTGTCTTCGACTGGTCTGCAACAAAACAGGCCTTCCCGGAAGAAAACATCAAGGCATGGCAAGAAATAAAAAAAGCGATTTTAAAAGCCAGAGATGTAATCGGAACAAGGGCATACTTCTCAAAAAGATGGCTCAAAAACTCACTTGTTTTTGCCGCAAATCTTGAGCGTCCCTTCATTCTCGAAAAGGGAAATCAGCCGGTCATTATCGCAGCAAGCGGTCCCAGCCTGAAGTCCTCACTGCCATTCTTAAAGGAAAACAGGGCTTCATTTTTTTTGATTGCAGTCTCATCAGCCTTCATGCCACTAGTAAAAAATGGAATTCTTCCTGACCTGGTAATTTCAAGCGACGGCGGATTCTGGGCAAAATATCATCTTGATTTTGAAGGAACTTCTGAATGTTTTTTCGCCCTTGAAGCCGAAAGTGCCATTCCAAAAAGAATTCTCACAGACGGAAATGTCATTCCGCTGGTATATGATGGCGGACTCGAAAAAGATTTTCTTGACGCAATCGCCTGTCCCTACATGATTTCTGAACGGAACGGAACGGTCGCAGGAACAGCCCTGACCTTCGCATACAATCTTACAGCCGGCAAGGTCTACCTTTGCGGGCTTGACCAGGCAGCCGCAAAAGGCTATCAGCACACACAGCCCAACGCCCTTGAAAACGGAAATGCAAAAAAAGATTACAGGCTGAAGAATTCAGAGACAAGAATGACTTTCTCACGATTCAGCTCTGAAAAAACGCTGGAAATATACAGAAACTGGTTCATCTCAAATTCAGCCTTCTTCTCGGATAGAGTTTTCAGGCTGTCGGACAATTTTGCCTACGATTATCCCCTTGGAAAAATAAAAGAAGTCAACTGGAATGATTTCAACAATAATAAACTTGAGGTCAAAAAAGACAGAGACCTGAAAAAGATTCAAATTAAAGAAGAAAAAATCAGGACAGAAAAAAAAGAAAGGTCAAAAAAGCTTCTTGAGCGGCTCAGAAACATATCTAAAAGCCAGAATTTCATAAATGAAGTCTTTCCCATGGAGTCAACTCTAATCAGGCGGGAACTTTCAGAAGAAAAACGAAGGGACTTACTTGAGAGACTAAGGGAAAAAACTGACGGTCTTCTTGAAGAATGTGCAAAACTGCTCCAGGCAGGCCTATAGGACTTAAATGGTAAAAGAAATGGAAGGATACTTTTATTCAAAAATTGAGCAGGCAAAAGACGGAAATCTGATTCCAATATGCCAGAATTCAAACGGACAGGAAATATTCATGCATTCAAAGTATAACCCGCTCCGTGAGGCCGAGGGATTTGTAAGGGATATCGATGAAGGCTGTCTTTTTTTCATCGTTCTGGGCCTTGCCGGCGGATATCATATTCAAAAACTGCTTGAAAAATGCCCTGAAGCGAAGATTCTTGTCGCAGAAATTTCTCAAAGTGCCCTTGATTTTCTCTCTGCAATTCCATGCGTAAAAAAACTCATGTCAGACAAGCGGGTCTTAATCAGTGACGAAAAAAACACAGGTCAAAAGATTCTTTCTAGTTACAAACCGGCCCTTCACGGGAACCTTACGATACTTTCACTCAGGCAATGGGAAAATATCTTCACGGAAAGCTGCGCTAACCTACAAAAGGAGATAAACTCTGCGATTAAGCTTCTGGCACAGGACTTTTCAGTCCAGAGTCACTTCGGGAAAATCTGGCAGAAAAATATACTCACAAACCTTTCTCTGGCAGAAAAAACTCTGGATTTCAGCCAGGTGAAAAAAGAAATAAAGGAAAAATTACTGACAGAAAAAACTGCGGCGATTATTGCGGCAGGCCCCAGCCTTGACAATGACATTAAAAAGCTCAGGGACTTCAGAGAAAAATACTTCATAATTGCGACCGACACGGCTTTTTCGGCCCTAAGAAAAGTCAAAATCGACAGTGATGCGGTCGTCTCAATCGACGGTCAGCAGGTATCCCACGAGCATTATATGGATTCCATATCAAAAAAAACACTCTATGTCTTCGATCTTTGCGCCAATTCCTCGGCTGTGAGGAAGGCCATTCTCTCCTCAAAAAATGTACTCCTTTCTGAAACAGGCCACCCGCTCTCTCAATACGCCTCCCTCTACACAGGGAAAAGAAGTTTCCCTCATCTTGAAGCCGGAAGCGGAACAGTCACGATAGCTGCAGCAAGTCTTGCCAGAAATCTGGGATTTACAAAAATTGAATTCTTCGGCTCTGATTTCTCATACATAAAAGGGCGTGCCTATGCAAGGGGAACTTACCTCGAAGGAAGCTTCCACTCAAAATCAAACCGTCTTTCGCCGGCAGAAAAATCATACGATGCAATCATGTACCGCTCTCCCCTGATAAAACTTTCGGAAGACAGAATGACGACTGAAATTCTTCAGGCCTACAAGGAATCACTCGAATCCTTTATGAAGTCAAAAAACAATGATTTCTGCGAAAACGAAGAGTACGGAAGGTTTGACCTTAAAGATTTTAAATCCCGGTATTGCAAGGAATTAAAATCAGCATTCAGGAGCGAGAAGGACTTTGACGAAAACTCTTTTGCGACAACAACGCTTCTTCCTTTGTGTGCAAAACTCGGAAAGGGCTCGGCTTTTCTTGCATACCTTAAAACATTAAGTTATACTGAAAGAGTATGAAAAAACCAATCACAATAATTTCAAGTATCTGCACGCTTCTTTTTATTATCGCAATCATATGGCTTGGTGCTGGCGTTTATATCGACAAAAAAAATGGAACTCAAAAAGCCGACAGCCGCTACGAAAAATTTATCAGCGCAAACAAAGAGAACTTCACCATTAATTCTTATGGCTCTAACGAATTCTCAAATGAATTCATCCGTTCAATCGGTAACATCGATGATTTCTCCTTGCTCAGGCTTGAAGTAAACGGAGAGCTGGTTTATTCATACCCGCCGACAAGTTTCACCCTGCCCTCACCGGAGCTTGTAAAATCATACTCAGACTCATTCACGGTAAATGGAAACAATTACACAATCAAGGCATCCATTTATCTCATGTCCCCGAATTCCGTTTACAATCACTCGCGCCTGGCCTTTCTCATTATCCTCATCGGAACAATCACGGTAGGAATTTTCATAGTCCTCACAGGCGGCCCTGACTCAGAACCATATTTCACAAAGGCAAAAAAATCCAGCAGATTCAACTCTGTAAAGTCTTCAAATACAATAAAAGAGGAAAAAAAGTCCGAACTCAAGGAAGAGATTGAAGAAGCTGGCGAAGAAAAATCAATCTCCTTCGACGATTACGCTACAGAAAGAACCAAACACTCCACAGGACCTGTCTTCAACCCGGAAGATGTCGAAATCGAAGAGGTAGAGGTTATAAAATCAAATGATGATCCAAAAGAGCCGCAAATCAATTCAGAAGAAGAAATCTTTAACGAAGAGGAGCTTTTTTCGGACAACGAGGCTGTCCAAGAGGACGATGACATTGACATTATAGATCAGATGGAGCAGGAAAACCTCAATTCAAGCAAGGAAGATGAGGCAGAAGCGCCTGCACAGGAAGAGTCAAGCGAACTTTTTGCTGAAAAATTCGAAGGGGATGCAGAGGATTCAGAAGTTCTTTCCCCGATAACAAATCTTGGCCTACAGTCAAGTCTTGAGCAAAAGCTTGACGAGGCAATCGTATCTGAGCTTCATGCGACGCTGGCAATCACAAGAATCAACGGTCTCGACAGGGGTAACGCAATCTCCCAAAAAATAATCTCTATTCTCCGTGACTCACTGGCAGGTGACGAAATCTTTGAGTACAAATCTGACGCTTATGCGGTCATAATGAAAGGCAAGAATTTGCAGACTGCCGTAGAAAAGTTCGAAAAGATTTACAATAAAATCGCTGATTTCCTAAAAGACAACAATTCTGTCAATGAAGTTTCGGTCGGAATCTCATCTTCTTCAGAAAGGAATGTAAAGGCAGAAAGAGTAATCCTTGAGGCAGACCAGGCTTTGGATTACGCTTCTCAGGACCCAGACTCACCTATCGTGGCATTCAGGGCTAACCCGCAAAAATACCGCGAATTTCAGGAAGCAGGGCTATAGGCTTAAGACTACTTCTTGACTTCACTCACAGAAGCGCTTTCTGGCTTTGTATTTTCTGGCTTTTTGTCGGCATCAAAATTATCGACAATCTCCGCAAGCTGCTGGGCAAAACTCGCAACCTGCTTGTTATCAGGAAATTTCTCCTTTAACACGAAGAATGAAGCCTCTGCATCCTCGCCACGGCCTACATTAATCAGAAGTGCGACATAAGACTCAAGTAGATTCTCATCATAGGGATTCTTGTCAACAAGAGCCTTGTACTGCATAATCGCATCATCAATATTTCCCTGCATTGCAGTTATATAAGCCAGGCTGGCCTTCAGAGCTGTGTTATCCTTGTCAAGGTCCAGAAGGTATTTGTAGCTTTTAATCGCATTGTCCCAGTCTTTGGCAAAAACATAGCAGCGGGCAAGCTTATAATATGCACTGAGATACAAGTCATCGTTGCGCATTGCGAGCTTGTAATATTCAATTGCCTTGCTGTAGTTTTTGATTTCCATGTATCCTTCTGCGACGGTAAAATATTCGCTCGCAAGATTTTTCAGAATCAGGGCCGTCTCACCGGGAACACGCAGCGAACTCGACGCACAGGAAAGAAATGAGAATGCAGATAAAAGAATTATTGATTTTAGCGCCAGTTTTTTCATTTTATACTACCAGAACATTGACAGGATACGATTTTGAGAAAGCGGCAGGTCAGCGATTGTAATCTGCTGAGCACCCGTCTGCTGAATTTTTGCAGGAACTCCGAAAAGAAGTGTCTTTAAAAGAGCCGTACAGGCTTTTGTGGTGCGGGGATCAGAGAGATTCAACACAAGGAAGACATTGAACTGGTCTTTTACGCCCCGGTACTGAGAAAGACGGGCATAAACTGAGCTGACGGGAGTATTAACATCGGCACCGATGAAAGTTTTGATAAAATTCTTGGGAGAAGGAGCATAAATCAGGATGTCCGAAGACTTGACCTCATGCAAGAATGAGCAGGCCACGTCATCAAGGGACTCGGAAAGGAGTTTTTCCTGATTTTCAACTTCTGAATAAGCAATTTTGTTGAAGCGGCTGACCATTGGCCTGATATTGCGTGACAAAAATGCATTTGAAGAAGACGGAAGGCAGAGCTGATACTTTGTCTGCATATGGGTATAAATTGTCTGCTGCAGGACAAGTTCTGGAAACCAGCCTTTTTTTTCGTTTAGAGCCATCCCAATAAAAGTCTGGGGAATTTTTCCGCTTGCTGAAAGCTGAACATCACCAAAAGGTGACACTGATACAAAGGCCGTATCCAGTCTTTCCGTGATTTTTTTAGCATCGCTCTCTGTGACAGCTGAAATTTTCTGCACGGCCAAAGAGACGAATTCCTGATTTGCCTGAACGGGAATCGTTATATATAAAGCGGCATCACCGTCCAAAAGCTCAATCGGATCGACCGGGGCCATGTCAGGAGTTGATTTACAAGAAAATAAAAGGCTTGCGCCCAGCAGAGAGATGAACGCAAGCTTTATAAGGTTAAGCCTTTTCAATAGAAATGCTCCAGGTTTTGTCATCGGCTTCGACAGAAGAAGGCTTGTCAAGTTTTTCCTTCCATTCTTCGACGACAGCCAGAGTTTCGCCTTTTACGAAATCCTTGAATTTTGCAAAAGCGTCCTTGAGGTCAGAGTCGCCGGAAACAAAGAGCTTGATCCGGTCTGTGACTTCAAAGCCGCTTTCCTTGCGGAGATTCTGGATTCCACGGATAAGGTCACGGACATAGCCCTCTTTTTTAAGCTCGTCTGTGACTTTTGTGTCAAGGCCGACTGTGAGCGTGCCATCATTTACGACCTTGAGGTCCTCTTTTTCGATTCGCTCAACGATGATTTTTTCTGTGTTAAGGTCAACGCTCTGTCCGTCAACATCAATTGAAACGTTTTTGCCGCCCAGAATGTCGGCGATTGCCTCGTTTTTAAGCTCAAGGATTTTTGCGGCGGCGGCCTTCATTTTGGCTCCCAACTCCTTTCCCAGAACCTTGAAGTTTGCCTTTGCCTTGTATTCGACAAGCTCATCTTCTCGTTCGTGGAAGATTACTTCCTTGACATTAAGCTCCTC
>CAMOEE010000084.1 GCA_946611835.1 uncultured Treponema sp.
AGATATACTTCTTCATGCGTGGATCCCAACGTTTAACCTGGTGACCGAAATGTACGCCAGATTCAAGCAAACTCTTCATGGTTACTACTGCCATTGAGTTTCTCCTTCACCGGAAATTCAATTTTGGAACTTGTGTCCTTTGAATTCCACCGTCTCTAGTTCTCGTGTCGCAAAAGCGACCGGATAATTACGAAACCTTGCTCCGGCCAACAGCCTTACGCAAAGCCCGGCAGAAACTACTCAAGAATTGAATAGCCCTGTTCTTTTAACATATCATAAAGCTCAAAAATAGGCAAGCCTACGACATTGGAGTTAGTACCTTCGATTTTTCGGATGAAGCAGGAAGCCAGCCCCTGGATACGATAACCACCGGCAACACCATGCCAGTCACCGGTATCGACATACCAGTCAATTTCTTCTTTTGACATAGGAGCGAAAGTAACATTAGTAATGGAAGTTCGGCTGGAAGCATACATCAAATCACCATTAAAAAGGGCAATTCCTGTTATGACCTGATGAGTTTTTCCCTGAAAATCCTGCATGAAGCTCGCAGCTTCCTCATTATCAGCCGGCTTTCCATAAAGTTTTCCGTCAAGAAGAACCATTGTATCAGCACCTAAAATCCATGGAATCTCATGTCCTGCCGGATAGGTACGCGCAACCGCATCGACCTTGCGATTTGCCAGAAATTCCGGGACCTGCTCCAAAGGAATATCAGACGGATACTCCTCATTACTGTTAGAAACTTTTACCTGATAAGGGATGTTGAGCAATTTTAAAATTTCCTGACGACGAGGAGAGGAAGAAGCTAAGATTATAGGTTTCATACATCCTCCGATTAAACATTTTGTAATAAACAATGGATATTTTAATGTAAAATTAAGTATTTATCAACAGATTTCTATAAAAAAAAGGCGGATGCCTAAGCACCGCCTCTTACAAGCAGAATCAAATATTATTTGGCATCCTTGTTCTTGTTTTTGTTGCTCGCCTGAAGTTTTTTAAGAAGATTGAGAGCACGATCACGAACAGGCTTTACATAATGATAGTTCGTCGCAATCTGGCCGACTGACTGAATCATAGAGCCTTTGTCCTGAACCTTATCAGCGATTTTCTCGTATGCGATAAGAACCTCAAGGGCGAGGGAACTTGTTGGATTAAGGACAGCGTTCTTTTTGTTTGCCCAGGCGATTGTGTTGACAACATCATCGTTGTCGTTAAGGCCGATTTCGCCCAATGACCGGACAGCAGCAGTGATAACCATAGGCTCATTATCTGCGAGGGCAATATTCTTGAGGGTTGTCTTTGACTGCTCAGTAGGAACTTTTGCGAGAATATCACATGCACGGGCACGGATATCAGGGAAATTGTTCATGAGACGACCACCCTGTCGAGACTGAGTGTTTACGCCTTCACCGGCAAGGTGATCGAGAGCGACCATCATATCTGGAGACACGCGGCCTTCCTCAACAGCATTCTCAAGATACTGAAGGGCAACAAGCTTGTTGTCACGCTCGTCTGAATTGGCCAGCTCTGTGATAACGACATCCTCGACCGAACTCAAATATTCTTCTTCAGCTGATTTCTCCTGCGCAGCCAAAGAAAATGTCAAGAAAAGAGAACATGCAGCAATAGCAATCTTTTTCAAAGGTTTCATCTAAAAATCCTCCTGATGGACTCCGGGCGCTTAAAGAAGTTACACCCGAAATGCAATTATAAAATATTAGGCGTAAAAAAGCAACTCAGTTTCCGAAGATTTGCTAATTCTCGATTGGCGGAATATGAACCATCCATCGACCGTCTATCTTATTGAAATAATAGTAGACTGTGACCAGCGCATTATCCTTGCCTTTCTCTGACTCCTGCACCTGAACGGCCTTAATGTACGAGTCGGAAATATAGCGGATTTCTGACACTGTCTTGCCAGCCCGGGCAGGAATGAAGACATAGTTGAAGTAATCCCTAAGGTCACGGAGCTTGATTCCTTTTACAGGAAGGCGCTTCTCAGCCTTCTGAAGATTCTTTCGGAGCATCCAGTACTCGATTGACTCCTGATCAACATAGGTAACCCACGAATTGTAATCCTTCGATCTCATGATGGTATCAAGTTCAGAGATAATCTTGAGAACCTGATCCTTATCATCAACGAAGGTGTTGCGGTCAATGGAAACATCACCGACTGAACGGGCATATTCGTCGTCCTCTACGGCAGGTTCCGGCTGGGCCGTCTCAGGCTCTGGCTGGGCAACCTCGACAGGAGGCTCCTCTACAGGGGCCGGGGCAACATTCGTGCTTCCGCAAGAGACAAAAGCTCCGGCGAAAACAAAACCAACTGCACAAAAAAATGATTTATAAGCTAATTTAGATAATTTCATATTACAATCATACATCACTTGTTGCGATTCGTCAAATATGTTAATTTTATTTTAATATGACTTCCGCAGTATTTCCGGGGACTTTCGATCCACCTACAAACGGCCACCTTAATTTAATAGAGCGGGGCAGCCGTCTTTTCGACAAACTTGATGTAGTCGTCGCATACAACCCTAACAAAGCCTACCTTTTCTCACCCGAGGAGCGGCTCAGCATGCTCAGGGAGCTTACGAAAGACTTCAAGAATGTAACCGTGCACCTATGGGACAGGCTCATCGTAGAATACGCCGAAAAAAACAATGCGAACATTCTATTGAGAGGCATCCGGAATTCAAACGACTTCTCATACGAGTTCGACCTGTCGCTCATGAACCACAACCTCGACTCAAAGATAGAAACCCTTTTTCTCCCGACAGAGGCAAAATATGTAATCGTTCGCTCAAGCTCGATAAAGGAACTCGCCCAGTTCGGCGGCGACATATCGGGAATGGTGCCGAAAATCGTCGAAAAAGCCATAAAAACGAAGTACAAAGGCTAGTCCGAATCTTTTCTCTGACATTTTTTCCAAATTTGTCATAAAAAAGAATTGACAAGCGAAACTTTGTGTGTAATAATAATTGACATTCGGGTATAAACTGTTGTAGTATAAATCCCGTTATTCATAAAATTATATAGTGAGGTTTATAATATGGCAGTACCTAGAGCGAAAACATCAAAAGCTCGCACACGCAGACGACGCGGTGTAAACATGCATCTCGAAGCTCCACAGCTTGTTGCTTGCGGCAACTGTGGCAACCTTGTTATGCCACACCATGTTTGTCCGAAATGTGGTTTCTACCGTGGTCGCCAGGTAATCACACCTGAAGTAAACGGTTAACAAAACAAAGGCATTATGCCCCTGAGCGGGCATAATGCAAAAGAAGGAGAAAATCATGGACGAATTGTTCGTAAAAATCCAGAAGCTCATCGCTGAGAAACTTGAAATCGACGAGAGCAAAGTCACAATGGAAGCTTCTTTCCGTGGCGACCTCGGTGCAGACAGCCTCGACACATACGAGCTTGTTTACGCTATCGAAGAGGAATTGGGCGTTTCTATCCCTGACGAGAAGGCTAACGAATTCGAGACAGTTAAAGACGCTTACGATTTCATCAAATCAGCACAGGCATAAGTCTTGCGCCTAACGGCAAAGAGAGCACAGGTTCCAGCAACCTGTGTTTTTTTATTTTAAAATATGCTATAATAAAAAAATGCTTCTTTCTAAAAAAAATCTTTCACCGCAGAGAATCAAAGACCTCAACAATTTTTCAAAAGGAATCGCAATCAAATTCTCAAACCTCAATCTTCTTGAGCTGGCTTTCACCCACCGTTCCGTGGCAAGTGACGGGAAGACCAGCAGGCACCACAACAACGAGCGCCTTGAATTTTTGGGCGACAGCGTGCTTGGTATGGCAACGGCCGCCTATCTTTATGAGCATCTCATGGACAATCCTGAAGGAGACCTGGCAAAAATAAAGAGCGCCGTTGTAAGCGAACAGAGCCTGGCTCCAATTGCCCTAAAAATAGGCATCGATAAGATGCTGATACTGGGAAAAGGCGAGGAGATGAGCGGAGGAAGACAGAAAAAAGCTATCCTTGCCGATGCTGTCGAGGCCGTGATCGGGGCCTACTACCTTGATGCGGGCTACAAGGCGGCAGAAAAGCTGGTCCTCTCGTTTATGATTCCGGCCATCGAAAACTACCTGTCAGACAGCGGCGCAAAGGATTTCAAGTCAATGCTGCAGGAAGCTCACCAGAAGAAATACAAGTCCTGCCCGACCTATGAGCTCGTCAAAGAGACAGGGCCAGACCACGACCGTACCTTCTGGGTCAGCGTGCATCTGAAAAACGCCACTTACGGGCCTGAAAGCGGAAAGAACAAAAAAGAAGCTGAGCAGAATGTAGCAAAAAAAGCATGGATTGAGCTTTTCGGGGATTGACCTGTCTGTTTATTTTTTGATAATATAGAAAAATCTTCTTGTGATATTAACTTGCTTCCTAACAGTGATGGAATGATAGAAGTGGCCGTTTTAAGGCCTCAAGCTAGTGGTGACTGGGGTTGCTTTAATGTCGGGCAAGAAATAAGGAGTTTTATTTTATGAAAAAGGGAATCCACCCAGAGTACAAACTGACAAAAATCACCTGCCAGTGCGGTAATGTCATCGAGACTAGATCAACAGTCTCTGACATCCATGTTGAAATTTGTTCTGCCTGCCACCCCTTCTACACAGGCAAGCAGAAGCTCGTCGACACAGCAGGACGAATCGAGCGCTTCAACAAACGCTTCGGTATCAAGTCAGACAAATAAGCCTGACATCCGATTTCTAAAAAAGCTCCCCAAATGGGGAGTTTTTTTTGTTTTAAAGCCAATCCGAATCTTCCTCGTTATGAATTGAATCATGAATTGCCAACTGCTAATTTCCACAGGCGGCGGGCTCTCGTATCCTTAAAATCCTCGGGGAGGGATTCTCTGCTCATGTCAAATACAGCGACGGCTTTTCCTGAATCCGTTGTTTTCGGGATAAGATTCTCATCGAATTTCAGGCGGTGAGAGTTGGTAGAAAAATAGAGGACTCCGCCCCTGTTCAAAAGATTCAGACATTTTTTGACGAGTTCCGGCCAGTCCCGGTTGATGTCAAGGGGTTTACGGGTCGCCTTTGAATTTGAGAAAGTAGGCGGGTCAAGGATAATCATGTCGTAGCGGTTGCTTCCCTCCGCGTTGGGAACTTCCGCCAGCTTCTGGTTCAAAAAGCCGGTGACATCTGCCCGGGTAAAGAAGAATTTCGGGCTGTCCGGGTCAAAGTCATTTAGGGCAAAATTAAAGCGGGCCCACTCCAGATAGGTATTGCTTAAATCAACGGACTCCACGCGGCGGGCCTTTCCCTCGGCGGCATAGACAGAGAAACTTCCGGTATAACAGAAAAGATTCAGAACGGATTTTCCTGAAGATGTCGCCCTCACGACGGAGCGAAGGGGGCGGTGGTCAAAGAAAAGCCCCGTATCCAGGTAATCGCTCAGGTTGACCTTGAAAAGCTGCCCGCATTCCTGCACAAAACCAGCTACCGTTCGTTCGGATTCAATTTTCTCATACTGGTTCTCGCCTTTCTGATGCTTACGAAGCTTTTGAATCACATGGCTTTCAGGGATAGAGAGAGTCAAAGCGACGGCTTTTTTCATTTCGTCAAGCCAGACCTGCTCATCACTGTCTGATTTTTCATACGGTCTCTCATACAGGTAAAGATGGGCGAACATCCGTTCGTTTTTTTCTCTGGCGGCGGAAAGGTCATTGGCGGAAATCCGTGCCTCTTCGTTTTTTAAAAAGATAGCCGCGTCTGTTTTTGAGTCCATGCCTTCCGGCAGAAATTCATAAATATCAAGGGCGAGGGGAACTTCGGGAATGTCCCGGTCATAAAGACGGTAACAGGTGACCCTCTCACGGCGTGCCCATTTCCGTAAATTTTTGTATTTTTTTGCAAGGCGATTAGAGAAAATCTTCGCCTGATAGGCATTCTGTTCAGATGAGTTACGGTTCATAAAGACAGAGTAGCACAGATTGATATATTTTTCCATCTTAAAATATTTGTTGCAAAACCGGCCAAAGTCATGTAGTCTATAAGGGAAGGGGTGGAAGAGTGCAGCTCGTTTATACAAAAGATAACTGTGTCGGATGCAACAAATGTATTTCTGCATGCTCATGTATCGGAGCCTGTGTCTCAACAGAACCGGACGAAAACGGAAAATCCAGAATAAATGTAAATGCGGAGCGTTGCATTGCCTGCGGAGCCTGCTTTGATGTGTGCGAACACAAAGCCCGCTCTTACATTGATGACACTGAAGCCTTTTTCACAGACCTTGCCAGGGGAATGCCGATTTCCGTTCTTATTGCCCCGGCATTCAAGGCGAATTACCCAGAACAATATGAGCGGGTTCTGGGCGGTCTGAAGGCTCTAGGCGTAAGGCGTTTTATAAATGTTTCCTTTGGTGCCGACATAACTACCTGGGGCTACATCAACTACATACAAAAATATGGATTTAAGGGCGGAATCTCCCAGCCCTGTCCCTCTGTCGTCAATTACATAGAACATTATCTTCCGGATTTAATCGGAAAACTCTTTCCGGTTCAAAGTCCCCTCATGTGCGCGGCAATTTACGCCCGCAAAGAAATGGGCATTACTGACCGATTTGCATTCATAAGCCCATGTATTGCAAAAAAAATTGAAATAAACAATCCCGTAAACAAGGGGCTGGTGCAATACAATGTCACTTTCGAGCATCTTATGCGCTATGTCTCAGAGCATAAAATAGACGGAAAGCCGTGTTCCGATGAAATTGAATACGGGCTAGGTTCTGTCTATCCTATGCCCGGAGGACTTGCCGAAAATGTCCGCTGGCTGGTAGGTGAGAGCGTTTTCATAAGGTACATGGAGGGTGAAAAGAGGCTCTATAAATTCCTCGAGAAAAACGCCGCTAAAATTCAAAATCAGGATAATCCTTTTTACTTCATAGATGTGCTCAACTGCTCCAACGGCTGTCTCTGCGGTACGGCAACAGATCCGGCAATTGCAGATACAGATATGGCATTGTCTAATATGGTCTCCATACGGGAATCTGTTAAAAAGAACGACCATGATAGCGCCTGGGCAAGGAACGCCAGTCCTGAAGAAAGAATGGCGGCCCTGAATAAGCAATTTGAAAAACTTGATTTAAATGACTACCTGCGCACATATACAGACCGGTCAGAATCATGCAAGATAAAAGTTCCGTCAAAAGAAGAGCTTGAGGACATATTTGTCTCCATGAAAAAATATACTCCGGAATCAAGGAGCATAAACTGCGCTTCCTGCGGCTACGGCACATGCAAGGACATGGCTACGGCGATTTTCAACGGTTTCAATTACAAGGAAAACTGCGTCCACTACCTTAAGGATGTAATTACTGAGGAAGAAGACAAACTGAAATATCAGGCTGAGCATGATATGCTTACAGGAATACTGAACCGCCGCACAATCTGCGAGAAAATCTCCCAGCATCTTAAGAAAAATTACACTGCAAATGAAAAAAATTATAAATATTCTGTGGTTCTGGTTGACATCGACGGTTTCAAGAGCATAAATGAAACATACGGTTACGGTCAGACCGATGCAATACTCAAGTATCTTGCAGCAAAAATGAAAGTGCTTGCGGAGAATAAAAGGCTGCTTTTGGGTCGCTACTCCGGCGGAGAATTTCTCTTTTTCGTGCCACACACACACCTTACGGAGTCACACCCGCTTACCAGAGAAATCAAACATGTCTTTTCAGAGCCTGTTCCGATTGTCGGAGGCGAAAAGTTGCGTATTTCGGTCAGCATCGGCATATCAAATTCTGACGGCACAACGACGCCTGAGCAGCATATCATTAATGCTGAGACGGCAATGTTCTCCGCAAAAACGCACAGTCATAATTCCATACTCGTATACTCAGAGGAACTTAAGGAAATTGCCCGTCAGGAAAATATTATTAAGGAAAACCTTCTTGATGCCTTTGAAAACGACGGTTTCTTTATGGTTTACCAGCCAAAAGTCGATGTGCATACAAAAAAACTCGTAGGCTACGAGGCTTTGGTCAGGATGAAAAAGCCGGGAATGTACCCCGGAAATTTCATCCCGGTGGCAGAAAAGAACGGCTGGATCTGGCGCATAGGGCGTATTACCACGGAACTTACCATAAAACAGCTGGCCGCATGGCGTGATGCGGGCTATGAGCTTTATCCAGTTTCCATAAACTTCTCCAGCAACCAGATGAGCGACACAGGCTATATTGATTTTCTTGAGCAGCTGCTCCTGAAATATCAGATTCCGTCAAATCTTGTGGAAATTGAAATCACTGAAGGCGTATTTTTGGGAAAATCCTCTCAGGCAGAAGACTTATTCCGCAGGCTGAAAGACCTGAACATCCGCATGCTTATGGATGACTTTGGCACGGGTTATTCATCCCTGGCTTACCTTACATATATCCCGGTAGATGTCATCAAGCTGGATAAGTCTCTTGTGGATGCATATCTTGTCGACGGAAAGGATTCCTTTATCCGCAATATGATTACCCTTATCCACGACCTGCACAAGGAAATGCTTGTGGAAGGTGTCGAGGAAAAGTGGCAGTACGAACGGCTCAAGGAATTTAATGCTGACACAATACAAGGCTATTACTTCAGCAAACCAGTCTCGGCAGATGAGGCAATCACATTTAATGTGACTGATTAAGTGTGTACACTTTCCCATAAATTTACTATAATTGCAGAATAAATTTGAATCCATCTCACAGATTACGCAGGCAAAATATTCGGGCCGTGCAATCCCTGAGAAAATATATCAATTCTTTGGAAAACTCATGAATTATTCAGAAATCAACTTACACGAACTTCTTCAGAAAGGACTCGCTGAGTGCGGCTACATCACATGCACTCCCGTTCAGGAACAGGTTCTTTCGGCCTCTCTTGAAGGCACTGATTTGTATGTTCAGTCACAGACTGGTACTGGTAAAACTGCGGCATTTTTGGTCTCAATCATGCAGGAAATCCTCGCCCGGAAAGGCGAGGGGGCGGAAGGAGCCGGAACAGGCGAGCCTGCAAAAAAGAACGCCCTTATCCTGGTTCCGACCCGTGAGCTTGCGGTTCAGGTTGAGGAAGAGGCCAAGAAAGTCGGAAAATACACCGGCCTTCGCTTCGCTTCGTTCTACGGCGGGGTGGGCTACGAAAAACAGGTGGCTGACCTTAAAAAAGGCGTTGACATCATCATCGGAACTCCCGGCCGCGTCATCGATTTGACGGAAGGTAAGCAGATGGATCTTTCTCATGTGGGTTATCTCACAGTGGACGAGGCTGACCGCATGTTCGACATGGGCTTTTACCCGGATTTGCGGAAGCTCATTCACTTTCTGCCTTCCAGCGAAAACCGTCAGACCATGCTCTTTTCGGCAACCCTCAATTCTTATGTCAAGAATCTCGCCTGGGAATATACCCGGGACGCAAAGGAAATCACGATTGAGGCCCAGAACATCACCGTGGACGAAATTGACCAGGAGCTGATTCATGTATCTAGCGACGACAAAATGCGGCTTTTATTGGGCATTTTCCAGAAAGAAAATCCTGAGAGCGTGATTATTTTCTGCGACACGAAAAAGATGTGCGAAATCGTCTCAAAGCGTCTTTCAATAAATGGCATCAAAAACGAGTACATAATCGGCGACCTGCCTCAGGCCAAACGGCTAAAAATCATGGATTCCTTTAAGGAAGGCAAGGTAACTTGTCTCGTGGCGACAGATGTGGCAGCCCGGGGAATCGATGTGAACGATCTTGCCATGGTCGTAAACTACGATTTACCCAACGAAGCCGAAAACTATGTCCACAGAATCGGTCGAACGGCCCGTGCGGGAAAATCCGGCAAGGCCTACACATTCTGCAGCGAGCGGGATGTTTATTCCCTGGCTCCAATCGAGCGATACATCGAAAAGCAGATTCCAAGCCGGGTAGCCGTTGAGGAAGACTTTGCCGAAGACAAATCTAAGGATGTCTATATCCGCCTTGATTCAGAAGAGCGGGACGGTAAATTCAGACGCGGATACACGCAGACAGACTCGAATGGTGAGCCGGGCAGGGGAAGAGATTCCCGAAGGCGAAGAGACAGGGGAAGCCGCCG
>CAMOEE010000085.1 GCA_946611835.1 uncultured Treponema sp.
CTTTCCGACGAGTCTTCCGAAGAATACAAACGAGCGTTAGTCTATGAAAAAGAAATCACCATGTCGCTGATTCCAGATTTTTCTGACATCGACTTTTCCCAGTATCCAAGGCTGATTGACGACACTAATCCCATGCACAGGCTCTGGTCAGATGGCAGCTGGATTAAGGCTTACATGGCTCACGGCTGCTACTGGCACAAGTGTGCCTTCTGCGATGTCACGCTGGATTATGTAAAAGGCTACTGCCCCACAAATATCCACAATCTTTATGAGGGATTGCTTTCACAATGCAAGGAAAAAGGCGTTTATGGAATCCACTTTGTTGACGAGGCCATGCCTCCCGCACTCATGATTGCCTTTGCCCGTGAAAATATCGCTCACGGCTCGCCTATTACCTGGTGGGGAAATGTGCGCTTTGAAAAATCTTTTACCCGCGATGTAGCCGACTTTCTCGCTTACGGCGGCTTAATCGGTGTCTCAGCCGGGCTTGAATCTGCCACAGGAAACGGCCTGAATGCCATTCACAAGGGCACGGATCTGGAATCAATAGTTGGAGCCTGCTGTGCCTTTAAGGAAGCCGGCGTACTCGTTCACGCCTACATGATTTACGGCTACTGGTGGGAAAAGCCGGAAGATTTAATCAACTCCATGGAAACCCTGCGCCAGTTCTACGCAAACGGCCTCTTAGATTCCTGCTTCTGGCACAAATTCGTCCTCACAAGGCACTCACGGGTCTACAAGGAATGGACTGAAGGAAAAATTCCTGACTTAAAGCCAATCGACCCACAGGAAAAACAAAACGCACCCCTTTTCGCCAAAAACGGCCTTCATTTTGAGGGCGAAAAAAAGAGCGGGAAATACGGAGCCGCCCTCGACTTCTCCCTCAATCAGTGGATGCACGGCGAGGATTTAGAAAAGCCGGTTCAAAAGTGGTTCAATTTCCCGGTTTCAAAGCCAAGCGTACCAAAAGACTTTATCGAAAAATTAATTTCAAAATATGAAGCAAAGCGAGACGAGGAATTCGCCAAAAGGCCTTCAGACACAAAAGCAAGCAAAACTTTCTGGCTGGGCGGCGAAAAAATCTCCCTGGGAAACGGCAAAATCGGCTGGTTTTACATGGGCGAATTCCACACGGCCAAAAAAAATGCCCCGGAATCAGCTTTCCGAGGCAAAGGTTTGTGTGTGCTGCCTTAAATTATATTCTTGCCAGTCCTGCTTTGCGAGCTTCTTCAGCAACGGCTTTTGCTACAGTCTCTGCCACACGAGGGTCAAATGGATTCGGGATAATCATGTCCGGGCCAAGCTCGCTCTCGCTTACAAGTGAGGCCAATCCACGGGCTGCGGCAATCTTCATTTCCTCAGTGATTTTAGATGCACGACAGTCTAATGCTCCACGGAAAAGACCTGGGAAAGCGAGGATGTTGTTGATTTGGTTGGGGTAATCGCTTCGACCAGTTCCGATAATGTAGGCTCCCGCCGCCTTTGCCTTTTCGTAAGTGATTTCAGGCTCAGGGTTTGCCATGGCAAAAAGAATTGATTTTGGTGCCATAGACTTGACCATTTCTTCACTGACAAGATTTGGAGCACTTACTCCCACGAAAATATCCGCTCCAACCATAGCTTCTTTCATGCTTATGCGGCGGTTGTCTGGATTTGTAATCTCGGTGAGTTCCTGAGTCAAGAAATCGTATTTGTCGTAATCTTCTTTGATGATGATTCCGTTGATGTTGAAAGCGTAGATTTTACCGATGCCGAATTTGTGCAGCATACGGATGATTGAAGAGCCGGCAGCTCCCGCACCACTTACAACAAGCGTGCAGTCTTGAGCCTTTTTGCCGGCAACTTTGAGGGCGTTCATGATTGCGGCTGTTACGACGATTGCAGTTCCGTGCTGGTCATCGTGGAAAACCGGAATATCCAGTTCTTTAATCAGCGTGCGTTCAATCTCAACGCAGCGGGGAGCCGAAATATCCTCAAGGTTGATGCCGCCGAAAGTTGGTGCAATCTGCTTGCAGAAATCAATAATCTTCTGCGGGTCTTTTGTGTCAATGCAGAGAGGAACTGCGTCAACGCCAGCGAATTTTTTGAAAAGAACGCATTTTCCTTCCATAACAGGTAAGCCTGCTGCAGGACCGATGTCTCCAAGACCAAGGACAGCAGTTCCGTCAGATACTACGGCTATAGTGTTTCCTTTCCAGGTGTATTTGTAGACATCGTCTGGATTTTTATGAATCTGCCGGCATGGCTCGGCTACTCCCGGTGTGTATGCCACAGACAAGTCATCTCGGGTTTCAAGGGGCATTTTAAGTTCAGTAGAAATTTTGCCCTGCCATTCATTATGTTTTTCCAATGCTTTTTCGTAAATTGTACTCATAAAGGTCATTATAGTACAAAAACTATTCTTGATAAATGGCTGAAATAGTGTATAATGGAAATGTTATTGCTATAAAATAAGGAGTTAATAATGCAATATTTAGACAAATTAAAAAAAGAACGATCGCTCGACCGAGTAATCTTCCTTGCAGGCATGGTTCTTGCGTTCATCGGATTTTTAATTCCAACATTCTTTCTTAAAGAATCATCTGGAGTTGCCCTCAAAAACCTTTTCGGAGCAGCTTCTTATTTTAACAAAGCCCCAAGTGCATACAACGCTACATTCATCGTAATAGTTTGGCTCTGTTCTGTCGCAGGTATTGCATTGTTCTTCATCACAAAAACAATCATTGGTGATATCGTATCAACCTTGCTTGCTTTGGCTTTCCAGCTTGCATCTATCGTAAGCATCGCTCCTTCACTCACAGACCCATTCGGCGCATATTCAAGCTTGTATACATCACCTGTAACACCATTCTTCGGTTACACAACAGTTGGTGGATATCTCGTTCTTGTTGGTCTTATCGTTGCAGTTGTTGGTTGCGTTCTTGGTGCAGCTCACATCCAGCACCCAGATCAGGTAAAATCTAAATAAACAAATACCTACCATAAATAATAAATCCCGTCTGCCTAATAAACAGACGGGATTTTTGTTTTTTTCGAACAAAAATTACTTCCATGTAATTTTTGTTCGTACGAGAAAATTCTGTTCACCTAAAGGCAAACAGAATTTTCTCTCCTTGCTTTCACCCTGCATCCATGCAGGGCATTATCTTGTTAACTTTCTGTAAACAGTTTTGTGTGGAACATCGTCATCGATTCCAAGAACATTCTTTCTCCATTCGACATAATCGCTCCAGCTTCCCTCAACAAAATGGACTTCTGAATTGTTCTCAAATGCGAGGATATGCGTACAAATTCGGTCGAGGAAGTAACGGTCGTGGCTGATTACCATGACAACTCCTGCAAAGCTGTTGATTGCTTCTTCAAGGCTTCGTGTTGTCGTAATGTCGAGATCGTTGGTCGGTTCGTCCAGAAGAAGAACATTTCCGGCCTCTTTGAACATCATGCCCATGTTGAGGCGGTTCTTTTCACCACCAGAAAGGACTGAGATTTTTTTGTTCTGCTCGGCTGAGTTAAAGTTGAACCATGAACAGTAAGCGTGAGCATTAATTTCTCGGACAGCACCGTTCACCGGGCGGCCTTTTTCGTCAACCGCACCAAGCTTAACCAAATCACTTCCGCCAGAAAGCATTTCGTAAATTGTCTTGTTAGGGTCAAGTTTTGAACGCATTTGGTCAACATAAACGAGCTTAACTGTGTCGCCAACTTTAATGCTTCCTGAATCAGGAATTTCCTTGCCCATCTTTCCGTCCGGAAGCTCGATTTCTTGTCCCGCAGCAGAGGCAATCATCTTGAAGAGAGTTGTTTTACCGGCACCGTTGGGGCCGACAATTCCCACAACTGAGCCTGCCGGAATGTGGAAGTCAAGATTTTCAAAGAGGAGTTTGTCATCGAATGATTTTGTGAGCTTTTCTGCATCAATTACGAGGCTTCCCAATCGAGGGCCGGCTGGAATTGAAATCTGTGTATCTTTAAGCTGAATTCTCTTTGATTCTTCTGCAAGCAAAGCCTCATACTTTGTGATATGCTCCTTGTGCTTTGCCTGACGGCCTTTTGCGCCCGCATGAATCCATTCCAACTCTTCCTGCATTTCACGGCGGCGGGTAGAAGCCTGTTTTTCTTCGAGAGCAAGGCGTTTTTCCTTTGCTTCAAGCCATTCCGAGTAATTTCCCTTGAAAGGATAGCCTTCGCCACGGTCCATTTCCAGAATCCAGCCTGCGACATTGTCGAGAAAGTAGCGGTCGTGGGTGATTGCGATGATTGTGCCAGGATAATCTTTGAGGTGCCGCTCAAGCCATGCAACAGTCTCTGCGTCAAGGTGGTTGGTAGGCTCGTCCAGAAGAAGAATGTCAGGCTTCTGCAAAAGGAGCCGGCAGAGAGCAACTCGACGACGTTCACCACCGGAAAGAACATCTACAACCTGGTCTCCAGGAGGACAGCGGAGAGCGTCCATGGCAAGTTCCAGATTTGCATCGAGATTCCATGCGTCTGCTGCATCAAGTTTTTCCTGAATCTCGACCTGTCGTGCGCAGAGTTTGTCGAAATCAGCGTCCGGGTCACCGAAAGCCTCGTTTACCTTATCGAATTCTGCCAAAAGGTCAGTGATTGGTTTTACGCCCTCTTTTACGACTTCAAGGACGGTTTTGCCCGGCTCCAAATATGGCTCCTGCTCAAGGTATCCCATTGAATAGCCCGGAAGAAGTTTTGTTTCGCCAGTGTAGTCTTTATCGATTCCTGCAAAAATCTTAAAAAGTGAAGATTTACCGGCACCGTTTTCACCGATAACGCCGATTTTTGCCCCGTAATAGTAAGAAATGGAAATGTCTTTTAAAACAACTTTTGTTCCATACGCGCGGGAAACGCGATCCATAGTGTAAATGATTTTTTTGTCGTCGAATGTTTTAGCCATTCTTTGAGTATATACTATATAGTAGCTTTTGTCTCGAAATTACTTTGCCTGAAAAACAATCGCTTCGTCAGCAGGAATCGGTTTTGAGAAATAATATCCCTGAATCGTATCCGCACCGAATTCTCTGAGACGGTCATACTGCCATTCTTCCTCGACACCTTCAATAATCATGTCCTTATCCAAATCGTGCATTAAATGAATGATATTTTTGATAAAGGAGTCCTTTCCGTCTACAAGATATGCATCAACCAGGGATTTATCGAGCTTAATTACATCAACAGGAATATATGTAAGATAAGCAAGTGAAGAATATCCTGTACCAAAATCGTCCATAAGAAGACGGATGCCCAAGTTTTTGAAGCGCTTGAAAATATCATCAGCAAGGGCACTCTTTTCCAGGAAGAGACCTTCGGTGATTTCAATCTCAAGGTAGTGAGGCGGAATATCGTATTTTTTGAGCAATTCTTCAACAAAATCAACATAGCCATGATCGTTGAGCTGATTACCAGAGAAGTTGACTGAAACAGGATGAAGTTCCTTACCTGCATCACGCCATTCAGCAAGCTGCTTGATTACAAGTTCCGTAGTGATTCGACCGATACGCCAAATCCAGCCGCTTCGCTCCGCAACAGGAATAAACTGACCTGGATAAATTCCAGGTTCCTTCATTCGCACAAGAGCCTCGTAACCACTTACCTTTTTTGTCTGAGCATCAATCTGAGGCTGATAAAGCATAAAGAATCCGTCGTTATCAAGTGCCCGCTGCAGTTTTTCTTTTATATGAATCTCTTCGATTGCCTTTTTCTTCATTTCGTCATCATAAATGACGATTCCGTTCTTGCCCCGGTTCTTTGCCTCATACATTGCCCCTTCAGCATTCATGATGTGCTGCTCAGGTTCCGTTATTCCGTCAGAACAGGAAGCTCCGATACTGGCCGTAACAGCAAGGGTTTCATCACCAAGAGGAATTGGAGAACGGATAAGCTCAAGAAGATTTTTTACTATATCGCAGTCACTAGTTATGTTTTCATTAGGAATTACAATCAGGAATTCATCGCCACCAAATCGGGCAATCTTCCATCCAAGTTCCTCACCTGTTCCCTTAATCATTGCAACAAGATACTGCAAAATAGAGTCTGCAAGAGTGTGACCGTAATTATCGTTGAGCATTTTGAAGTCATCAATATCAACAATCAATACAGAATAAGTGTCTTCTTTCGTCATTTTTTCACGAAGCCAGTCCGTAAGTGTACGACGATTGTAAATATCAAGGATTTCGTCGTATTCTGCCTGATAACGGAGAAGCTCTTCTCTCTCGGCAATTTTATCTCTCGAAGCCCTGAGCTCATTAATAAAATCTCTTGCAATTCTTCGGTTGACACGGGCTGCGATGAGCATCATCCCCAAAGTAACGAAAAGCATTATTGCGGACGGCAGGATTTTTCCATACTGAGACAGGAAACTCTCCGGCTTGTTATAGAAAATAGTGTCCGGAGGAAGCAAAGAAGGATTGATGTTATAGCTCTTCATCAGCGTGTAATCGATAATCGTGTGGCTTGTAGAATTCTCAACAAGAGGAAAAGCGGAAATCTCCTTGCCCCGGACAATACTTGCAACAGTCTTTCCCACCTGACGGCACTGCTCTTCCATATCCATGTGAACGCCACCGAGAATTCCCATGCCCTCGCCACCGAGAAAATTTCGGAAAATCGGAACCCGGGCAGCATTAATGACAGTTGCAGTCCGTGAAAGAATCGAGTAAACATTTCCCTGCTTGTCAGAATAGCAATTCATGTAAAAAAGAATTGAATCAGCCGGAAGTGACTCAATCAGATAAATCAAATCGTTCTGAGAATAGAGGCTTGTATTTAAATCGATGAAAGAATAATTGCTGAATTTTCTGCGGAACTTCCAGAAGGTAGAAATATCGTTCTTGCCGGAATTTGAATCGTCATGGAGTGCGACCAGCGTTTTTCTCTCCGGGAAGAATTTAACAGCAAGATTGAGCGTGTCCTCAAGATAATCATCCTCAAAAAAGCCGGTTATGTTCGGATAAGTTGCAGCCTTTACAGCCAGCTCATAATCACTGATTCCGAAGAAAACCATCGGCACTCTTGGGAAAAGTTCATCATGATATTGAATTGCAAAACGAAGAGCCGCATCATCACCAAGAAGAATGGCTTCATACTGCTTGTTATTGTCGAAGCGGGCTTTTATGAGATTTCTCAGTATCTGGAAATCAGCCTTGCCCCGCTCATTTGAATCCATGTAGATTACATCATACTCAATTCCACTTGAATAAAGACTTTCCTGAAGCCCTTTTACCTGAGCGTCATGGGTAAAATAAAGCGGATTATAAGAACTTAAAAACAGAACATGATGCGAGACTTCTACAGGAGACTGTATTGTCTCTTTTTTTTCGATACCTTCGGCAACGAATTTAACAAGAAAAGCAAGTGCAACAAAAAGACATAGTATACTTAGGGTAACAAAAGTATTTCTTAGAATAATTAATGTTTTTCGTCTAACCATAAATTTTTCCTGCACTTAAATCACTTTTCTATTATATATTATAATGTAATTTCCGCAAGAAATTTTCAATTTATTTTATGCATTTTGATTTACTGATACAGGTTTTGTATAGTCAACCCAAAATTATCGACACTTTTAATTATTCTGAGTAAGATTGAATCATGTTCAAAACTCCACCAAATTTTGAATCGCTCGCAGAAGCCCTCGTCTCACTTTTCGGGAACAGCATAGCAATCGCACAGACTGACAGACTTTCTGGTGGCGACATCAACAAAGCCTACGCCCTTCACCTGAACAACGGCGAAATGGTCTTTATGAAGGCAAACGAAAAGAAAAACGCCTCATTCTTTACAGCTGAAGCCCTTGCCCTTTCGGCTATTGAGTCCACAAAGACAATAAAAACTCCGAAAGTCCTTTGCACGGGAACGGATGCCGGCGAAGATGTTGGGTATTCTTTTTTGTTTTTGGAATACATTGAAGCTGGCAAAAAAATCAAAGATTACTGGGAAACATTCGGACAGGAACTGGCCGCCATGCACAAGGCGCCAAGCGGGAAATTTGTTGACGGCAAGAAGTTCGGTTTTCTTCAGGACAATTTCATCGGAGCAAGAAAACAGGAAAATCACAATTCTGACTGCTGGATTGATTTTTTCAGAGACTCAAGGCTCGCCCCTCAATTTAAAGCTGCGGATTCATATTTTGAAGATAACGAACGAAAGTTAGTTACAAAACTTCTCGACCATCTTGATGACTTTCTTGTTGAGCCAGAAAATCCATCCCTCCTGCATGGAGACTTATGGAGCGGGAATTCAATGTGCGGCTCAGACGGTAAAGCCTGGCTGATTGATCCTGCAAGTTATGTCGGGCACTGCGAGGCCGATTTAGCCATGACCGAGCTTTTCGGGGGCTTTAGTGAAGAATTTTACGCCGCATACAAAGAAGCAAATCCCTTGCAGCCGGGCTATGACGAAAGGCGGGATTTGTACAATCTTTATCATCTTCTGAACCATTTGAATATGTTTGGCGGATCTTACTTGAACCCGGTCAAATCGATTGTCCAGGAGTATGTCGGGTAAACTTTAGTTCACTTGAGAATATTTTTTCACAGGGGTAAGTTTACATATACCAAATCTACAGAGGTAAAAAATGGCAAAAGAATACAATTTTGATGTTGCAAAAATCACTGATGAAGTTGTCGCATGGATTCAAAAATGGATTTCAGACAACGGAAACGAACTAACGAAAGTTATTGTAGGTGTTTCTGGCGGAAAAGATTCTAGCGTTGTGTCGGCCCTAATGGTCAAAGCCCTGGGAAAAGACCGAGTTATCGGTGTAATGATGCCAAACGGCGAGCAGAAAGACATTTCGGATTCACAAACGCTCGTTAGTCATCTTGGGATTAAAAATTACACTGTTAACATTGCAAAAGCCTATGAAGGACTTCAAAAAGCATTTGATGAAGCAGGTGTAATTGAAACGAGTAATTCTATGAATAATGGGGGTCAAATAACTAACGATAGTTTTTCATCAGTTTTCAAAACAAACACTCCCGCCCGTCTCAGAATGACAACCCTCTATGGAATCGGTGCTCAAATAGGAAATTGCCGGGTCGCCAACACCTGTAACCTGAGCGAAGACCTGGTCGGCTATTCAACATTTTACGGGGATGCAGCCGGTGATTTTGCACCAATCAACAAACTTACGACAGAAGAAGTCGTGGCGATTGGCGATTATCTGGGGCTTCCTTCTTCGCTTACTCACAAGGCACCCAGCGACGGCATGTGCGGAAAGACCGACGAAGACAACCTGGGCTTCACCTACCACGAAGTCAACGAAATAGCCCGCAAAAACCAAAAAGGCAGCAATTACGAAAAAATTCTGGCAAAGTATAAGGCCAATCTTTTTAAGGTTAAAATCATCGCACTGCCCTGCTACAGACCGGATTTGCCACTTTTCCTGGAAATTTAGGAAAAAAATTCAAAATTTAGGCAAATATTGCAAAAAATTATATTGTATCCTATAGATTTTTATTTACTTATGTGCTATTGTTAGTTATATTAGATAGGGAGAAAAGAGAAAACGACACCTTAAAAAGGTTTCTTTTTCTCTTTCAATCTTTTTTTCTTCCAAAATCACAGGAGGTTGTTATGGAAATTACACTTACAGAATCAAACTTTGAGGCAGAAGTTCTCAAATCAGATAAACCAGTGCTCGTAGACTTTTGGGCAAGCTGGTGTGGCCCTTGCAAAATGCTCGCTCCCACCATTGAGCAGATTGCAAATGAAAACGACTCAATCAAAGTTGGAAAAGTAAATGTGGATGATGAGCCGGATTTGGCACAGAAATACGGCATCGTAAGCATCCCGACAGTCATTTTGTTCAAAAATGGCGAAGTAAGCAAAACTTCAACAGGTTTCGTTCCAAAGGAAACACTGGAAGCTATGTTCAAGTAAAACTAAACAAAAAAAAGGGACTGCCAAAAAAAATGGTCAGTCCTTTTTTTTTGGAGACGATCGGTGCGGAGCTGCCGAAGGCTCTGAACCGACTTCGTTGGAGACGATCGGACTTGAACCGA
>CAMOEE010000086.1 GCA_946611835.1 uncultured Treponema sp.
CCAACGACAGGCAGATTTTCAGTCTGCTGCTCTACCAACTGAGCTACACCGGCATTTGTCGTGTGACGGTGTTAAATATATACCTTTTGAAAAAAAATGTCAACAGGTAAAAATAAAAAATTTGAAAAATTTTTTATTTTTTTTCTGAAAGCTTTTTGGCCACCTTCAGGAGCTTTTCCCTGTCATTCATCTCCGGGTCGTCAAGTACGCACTGGAAAAGTTCTGAAAGGATAGAGCCGAGTCTTTTTCCGGCGGGGATTCCTGCCTTGATAAGGTCGTTCCCGTTTACGGCGAGGTCTTTTAGGGAGAGGGCTGTCTCCTTTGAGCGGATTTCGTCAACCCTTTCCTTGAGTCGGAGGAGGTTCCTGATTCCGTCGCTGCCCGGCTCTGGTTTCCTCCTGTATTTTCCGTACATGTCGGCGAGCCTGAGGTCGTGGAGGTCGTCCAGGTATTCTTCACCGACTTTTACGATGAACCTTCTGATTGCTGCGTCCGTCCAGTTCTCCTCGAAATGGAACATGTGGTTTTCTACCAGGTGCGAGACATGCTCTATCATGGCATTCGAGAACTTGAGGCGTGTGAGGATGGTGCGGGCTAGCTCCGATGAGAAAAGTTCGTGCCTGTAAAAGTGAATTATATCCACGAAGTTTCCAGAGCCTGCCGGATGCTCGACTTTTTCGATGCTCTTTGCCTTTACTTTGCCGATGTCGTGGAAAAGTGCCGAGAGCCTCACCGGAAGATTGTCTTGGGGGGCTCCGTCGCAGGCGTAGAGATTGTGGTCGAGGACATCGAACACATGGTAGCTTCGGATGTCAGACTGTGAGCACCCCCTGCATTCGGAAAGCTCGGGGATGAATGCTTTAAGGATTCCTGTCTCTTCCATGCGGCGGAGGGCTGTTGAAGGCTCCTTTGAATGCAGTATTTTCTCCAGCTCGTCACGGAATCGTTCCATGGAGATTGATTTTATCTTTTCCTGAACTTCCCTTTGTTTTATTGCATCATAGGTACCGCCGTCGATATCGAAATTGAGCTGGCTTGAGAAGCGGATTGCCCTGATTGGTCTTAGTCCGTCCTCAAGGAAGCGGTCCTTTGCCTTTCCGACTGTCCGTATGATTTTTGATTTTATGTCTTTCTGGCCGTCGAATGGATCGATCAGCTTTCCGTCTGTCAGGGAGGCTGCGATTGCGTTCATGGTGAAATCTCGCCTTGAAAGATCGTCTTCCAGGGTCGCGTCGAATTTGACGCTGTCAGGGTGCCTTCCGTCGGAGTAGCCTGACTCGCTCCTGAAAGTCGTGGCCTCGATTTCCTTGCCCATAAAATGTATCGTGACGGTTCCGTGCTTTATCCCGGTGGGGATTACCTTGTGAAAGATTCTGATTATGTCTTCCGGCTTTGCGTTTGTCGTTATGTCCCAGTCGCTTGCGTCCTTTCCGAGAAGAACGTCTCGGACTGCTCCGCCTACAAGGTATGCCTCAAAACCGTTTTCTGTGAATATTTCGTTTAGTTTTTTCAGGGTCTCAGGAATCGATATGGATTTCATGACCTGAATTATATCAGAATGTGATTCCTTCTGAAAGTAAATTTATTGTCAGTGATGCGACTGAAATCGTTATGCTCAGGATGAGAAGGATTATGTAGCATACAAGGTGAAAGAGAAGCCTTAATTTTTTGTCCTTCAGCGTGTAGAAGATGCATTCAATTATGGCCATACCTGTGAAGAAGGAGAGGGAAATTGCGGTGAAGGCTATGATGCTCAGAATCATCTTGAGGTTTTCGTCGAGAAAAGTCTGGTGATTGCCAGTAATGAAAAAAAGTATGATTGCTGCAAGTGTCAGCGAAAGGAAGACTGTAGCCCGGCGGGTGAGCCTGAGAAGGGGCGGAAGCCGGCGTGTTTTTTTTCGTTTTGTATTTTTCATTGTTTGTTGAACTGCTTCCCCAAAAAAAGTTATACTGTCAGCCTATTTTAGCAAAAAATCTTTTCATAAAAAAGATGTCAATGCCGCCTGGCGGTGTTTTAAGGGGTAAATATGTCACAAAGGCTTTTCGCAATCCGTGGCGCGACTGGCGCTGAGAACAATGCCGAATCAATCCGTAAGAATGTCTGCGAGATGTGCCTGTCTCTTTTCTCGAAGAATTCTCTTTCGCAGAAAGACTTCGTCTCGATTCAGTTCACTATGACAGATGATCTCGATGCGATGAATCCGGCTGCGGCCCTGCGCCGTGGCCAGAGCGAATTCGATGTCTCTCTGATTCCGCTTTTCTGCTCTCAGGAACCCAAAGTCTCAGGTTCTCCGGAGAAGATGATTCGTGTCCTCGTCACGGTTTACATGGACGAGGATGCGCTTCCTGTTCCTGTCTATATCAATGGCGGGGAAAAGCTCAGACCGGATTTTGCAAAAAAATAAAAAAAATAGCGAAAAAAATGTTTTTCGCTATTGACACTTTTTTTGATGTCATGTAATATTAATACCGTTCCACAGCACAAATGCTAGAACATCTGCTGCTTTAGCTCAGTTGGTAGAGCACGTGATTTGTAATCTCGGGGTCGTGGGTCCAAGTCCTACAAGCAGCTTAACCGAAAGGTTAATGGGGAGTTCGCATAGCGGCAATTGCGGCGGACTGTAAATCCGCTCCCTTTCGGGTTCGGGGGTCCGAGTCCCTCACTCCCCACTAAAACGGTCTTGATTTTTTCAAGGCCGTTTTTTTTTATATTTTTTTTCGTCTTTTCTTTACCCGGAGTTTTTCAGTCTTTTTCTTTGACAAATGATTGCGTTGGGTTTATAATATCTCGAGAAATTTTTATGTCCCTGAAGGCTTGGCTTTCCTGCCTTTGTTTTCTGGGAGCGGTGGGGTCACGCAGGTGAATGTTCATTTTTGGGGGGTCAGGGGATCTATCCCGACTCCTTTATCATCTCAGCAGCTTCGTATAAAACTTATCGCAGCCTTGCAGCGGATTAAACCCGAGGATATCGTGTCCGAAGAGGCCAGAGAAAAATTCGTTGAGTCCTTGCCCTGGTGGATTCGCGGTACTGTCGGCGGAAACACTCCTTGCGTTGAGCTTACTCTTAAAGACAAGACGAAGATTGTGTTTGATGCCGGTTCCGGTATGCGTGTCATGGGCAAATTTTCCGATCCTCCCGCCGATGGTCACTATCATCTTTTTATGTCGCATTTCCATTGGGATCATATTCAGGGGCTTCCTTTCTTCGATGCGGCATACAATCCTAATATCATTTTTGATGTCTACTCGCCCTATGAGGACATGAAGGAATATTTCGCCAGACAGATGGTCGCTCCCTATTATCCTGTTGATTTTTCTGCTATTGAAAAGCATTTTGTTTTCCACAAAATCCAGCCGGGAGAGAGCATGGAGCTTGGCAGTGCGGTGATTACTTGTGCCAGGATGTCTCATCCGGGCGATTCCTACAGCTACGCCGTCGTTGAGGATTCCCATAAATTCGTCTATGCGACCGATACGGAGCTTTCCACAAAAGATTTCCTCAGCTCCGATGTTAGGGCGGCGGTTTTTGAGAATGCCGATGTGATGCTCATTGACTGTCAGTATACGGTTGAGGAAGCCCTGCGTAAGGTTAACTGGGGTCATTCCGCTTTCTGTTATGCCATTGATTTTGCGGCGGCATGGAATGTCAAGAAGATGTATATGTTCCACCATGAGCCTACATATGATGACCGCAAGCTGAGCACTATTCTTGATGCGGCCGTGTGGTACGCCAATTATATTTCCGGAGATTCGCTTAAAATAGCCATTGCCTGCGAGGGGGATTCTTTCGACTTATGACAGAGCAGGAATCTTTATCACCAGCTTCGCTCTCGCTTGAGTATAATTTCAACGAGCGGGAAATCCGGAGCCTTGCCCGCTTTTTGAGGAACAATCAGGAGCAGATTCCTGATGCGCTTCTTGCTTTTGCCACTAAGGTTGAGCGGGCCATTTATAATTCAATGTCAATCGATGAGGCCGAGGCATTCTATTCATGAGAAAAACAAAAAATAAAAAAAACGGATTCCTTTCGTTCGTGCTGTCCCTTTTGGGTTGCATTGTCCTTGCCGTTCTGGCATGTTTCCTTGCTTTCAGGTTGTCCTTGTCCGCTCCTGACTCAAAGGCCAACGCAAAGTCGGTCCGTGTCGAGGTGCCGTCTGGCGCTACGGTTCAGCGTATCGGTGAAATTCTTGTGTCCGAGGGGCTTATACGCTCTGACAGGGCCTTTTATCTTGCTGCCCGTTTTCCTTTCCTCTCATTCCGAAAAGCTGTCCCTGTCATGCGCTCCGGCTATTACAGCGTAAGCTCATCGATGAATGCCCTCCAGATTATGGATTTGCTTGAGTCCGGTCTCCAGGATTATTCTAAGGTTTCTGTTCCGGAAGGTCTTACTATCAGGAAGGTCGCCGCCCTGCTTGAGAAAAAAGGTGTCTGTTCCTCACAGGATTTTATTGCCGCAGCCTGCGATCCATCTCTTCTTGAAAAATATTCGGTTCCTGGCCAGTCTTTCGAGGGCTTCTTGTTCCCGGATACATATTATTTTTCTCCTGACATGAATGCAGTGGCCGTTTTAGAGATTATGGTCGAGTCCTTCTTTAAAAAAATCTCCGAAATTCCCTACTTTGCCGGTAAGTCTCCCTCGCAGTTTTATGAAGACCTTGTCCTGGCCTCGATTGTTGAGAGGGAATATCGTGTGGCCGATGAGGCTCCGCTGATTGCGAGCGTTTTCCGTAACCGGATTGAAGTCGGTGCCGGGCTTTATTCCTGCGCCACGATTGAATACATCATCACGGAAATTCAGGGAAAGCCGCATCCTGATGTCATTACGTACGATGACCTAAAGATTGACAGCCCATACAATACTTATAAATGGGCGGCGCTTCCTCCATCTCCCATTTCGAACCCGGGGCTTGTGGCCTTGAATGCTGTCGGAAACACTCCCAAGACTGATTATTTTTACTTTACGCTAACGGACTCCAATGCCGGCAGCCATACATTCTCAAAGTCTTTCAATGCCCATGTTAAGGCTGGAAGCCAGTTCAAGACTAAAAAATCCGGGAACAACTAGAACTGCTTATGGAAGGTATTATTTCTCAGGAAACAAAAGATGCAGTTCTCTCCCAGGCTGATATTGTCAGCGTCGTGAGTGATTATGTCCAGCTTGAGGACAGGGGTAACCAGTGGTGGGGCTGCTGTCCCTTCCATCATGAGAAGACCCCGTCTTTTTCGGTAACCCCCGACAAAGGGATGTATTACTGCTTCGGATGCCACGAGGGCGGGGATGTCATAAAATTCGTCATGGAGATGGAGAAAGTCCGTTTCCCGGAGGCTATAAAAATCCTCGCGCGGAAATTCGGTGTCGAAATCAAGTATTCCAGCGGATATGTGCCGAGACAGGAAAAGCCGGATGATGAGAAAGACCTTTACATTGATTTGTACAACCGGGTCGCCGATATGTTTCATTACGGCCTTCTGAAAACGGAGGCCGGCAGGTTTGCTCTTGAGTATATAACTAAGCGGGGCATAACGATGGAGACTATCGAGAAGTTCAAGCTGGGATATTCTCCTTCAGATAGAAGCTGGCTCAAGAAATTTCTCCGCTCCAAGAATTTCAGTGATGATTTCCTCGCAAAGTCCGGGCTTTTCAGTAAAAAATATCCGGACATAGCCTTTTTTTCTGACCGGCTTATGTTCCCGATTTTTGACAGGCGGGGGCAGGCCGTGGCTTTCGGCGGCCGTTTTTTGCGTGGGGATCCGGAAAAGTCCCCCAAGTATCTGAATTCAGGCGATTTGATTCAGTACAAGAAAGGTGATACCCTCTATGCTTTCAATTTTGCCAAGAATTCAATCCGGGAGAACAAAAAGGTAATTTTCTGCGAGGGCTACATGGACTGCGTAGCCTACCATCAGTGCGGAATTACTTATGCCGTGGCTCCTCTGGGGACGGCCCTGACGGACGACCAGATTAAGCTCGTGAGGGGCTTCGTCGATACGATTCTTCTTTCTTTTGATTCGGACGGAGCCGGTCAGGCCGCAACCATGCGGGCGATTCTCATGTGCAGGAGGCAGGGGCTGACTGTCAAAATAATCCGCCTTCACAATGCCAAGGATCCTGCGGAAATCATGGTGAATTTTGGTGCAGAAACATTGACGAATGAAGTTAATAACGCTATATTAGATAGTGATTATCTGTTGAGTTTTCTGTCGCAGAAGTACCAGAAGGATACACCGGAGGGAAAATCCAGGTTCGCCCTTGAATTTTTTCCTTATATTGATGCGCTACAGACCGATATACAGAGAGAGTCAAGTCTGGAACTCTTGGGGCGGACTCTAAACATATCCCTTGAGGCAATAAAAAAGGATTTCAGCAATCGTGAAGATGTCAAAAAAAGAACTCTAGCCACACATACGGAAAGCCAAGCCCCCATACAGAATGAAGTGATCGTTAACGCTGAATTTCGGGCGGTGCTGGCTGTCTTGTCCGATACCAATCAGTTTGAGCTGATGCAGAGCCGTTTGTCAGAAGACGATTTTGAGAATCCTTATGCGAGAACCTTGTTCTCTGTTCTGAAGGAGTGCTACGAGTCGGGTGATTTGTCTTTTGTCTCCGTGCTGAACCGCTGTTCGCATGAGGGAATCAAACAAAAGATAACTGAGTCTGTGTCGAGGGGAGAATTCTCCAAATGCACGGAACAGTCCATCGCCGAGAGTATATGGCAGCTTGAGGTCAACAGCCTCAAACGAAAGCGTAAATCCATACTCGCTCAGATAAATTCCTTGCAGGGGCAGCTTAGCATCCCTGAGAATCAGGAGCTTATGACAAGGCTTTTCGAGCAGAAAAAGATTGTTGACGAAAAAATTAATAGAAAAGGACTGGAATATGGATCAGGAGCTGGATCCTAAAGTTGAGAAACTTTTAGACTATGCGAAAGACAAGCAGATCGTTTCCTGGGATGAAATCAGCGAGATTCTCGGGCAGGATTTCGTTAATTCACCAAAAATGGAAGATGTGCTTCAGCTTTTAACCCAGAACAACATTCAGGTTATGGAAGAAGATGCCGACCTGGATGATGACGCGGATGCCGATGACGAGGATCTCCTTGATGATGACGAGGATGCCGAAGGAGTCGGTGAGGCGGAGGATGAGCTTAGTGCTACAAGGCTCGTTAACGGTGATAAGGACTCAAATGTCGATGACCCGATTCGTCTCTATCTGCGTGAAATCGGCAAAGAAAAGCTTCTTACTGCCGAGCAGGAAGTCACTTACTCAAAGCAGATGGAAGACGGCGAGAACATCATTAAGGATGTTATCAAAAAGTCCGGAATGATGATTCCTGAATTCTTCGCAATCTGCCAGAAAGCCTTCGCAAAGATAGATCCACACGAGCCGGGGAAGGCCAGAAAGGAAATCAACGAGGCTCAGGCTGAAAAACGCCGTCTCAAGAGCTGTTACGGCGAATATCTCAAAGTCTGCAAGGAGAACATGAAAGTTTACATGAATCTCAAGAAGCAGCTTTTTGAGGCCAATCAGTCCCGGGAGATTTTCGACAACGAGCAGATTATTGAGCTGCGTACAAAAATATTGCCGGAACTGCAGAAGATTGATATTCAGTCCGAGGAAATCGAGAAATTCAGCGCAAAATTCGTTGAGGCAACTCAAAAAATTGAGGAATTCAGGCACAAGCAGGAACATAAGATGAGGGAGCTCCGTATCTCTAATCCTGCTGAGCTTAGAAGCCTTGGCCGCCGCCTTGCGATTCATTCCGAAGCTGTCAAGCTTGAGAACGAGCTTGGACTGACAAGTGATGAAATCCGTGATATTTACACTCAGATTCAGAAGATTGACCGTAAGCTCCGCCGCATGGAGTATGATTTCGAGAATAATGTCGAGGAAATACTTACCATGGCCGATGAAATCGAGCGGGGCAGAAAGATGCTTGAGAAGGCAAAGAATAAGCTTATCAACGCAAACCTTCGTCTTGTCGTCTCAATTGCCAAAAAATATACGAACCGAGGCCTGCAGTTCTTTGATCTTGTTCAGGAAGGAAATATTGGTCTTATAAAGGCCGTAGAGAAGTTTGAGTACCGCAAGGGATACAAATTCTCAACTTACGCTACATGGTGGATTCGTCAGGCAATTACCCGCTCAATTTCAGATCAGGCGCGCACAATCCGTGTTCCTGTTCATATGATTGAGCAGATTAATAAGGTTGTCCGGGAAGGCCGCCAGCTCATGCAGAAACTTGGCCGGGAGCCTACCGACGAGGAAATCGCTCAGCAGCTCGGCTGGCCTGTTACTCGTGTCAAGCAGGTCAAGAATGTCGCCCGTGAGCCTATTTCCCTTGAAACTCCAATTGGTGAGGAAGAGGATTCTCAGCTGGGAGATTTCATTGAGGATAAAGATGTCGAGAATCCTGCAAACCAGACTGCATACACATTGCTTCAGGAGCAGCTTAGAACCGTGCTCAACACTCTTCCTAACCGTGAGCAAGAAGTCCTTAAGATGCGCTTCGGTCTTGATGACGGATACAGCCTTACCCTTGAGGAGGTTGGCCTTTACTTCAATGTTACTCGAGAGCGAATCCGACAGATTGAGGCTAAGGCCTTGAGACGGCTTCGACACCCGCGTCGTGCGAGCGGTTTGAGAGATTATATCGAGATGTAAAAAGATAAAAATAGCCGGTGTTTATTGTGTTACATGATAGACATAAACGGCTATTTTTTATATAATTTTGCGATAAAATAATTGGAATTTCTATCCTTTATAGAGATTCCAGAAACTTTGAGGTCTTTTGAATTATGGAAGAAATGACAGAAGTTTTTAACAAACTTAAAACTTTGCAGGATGTTCTGGTCGAGAAATACGATTTGGAAAAGAAAATTGAGTCTTCACCAAAACAGCTTGATTCTCAGGATGAGCTTCTTGCTCGTCTCAAAAAAGAATATATCGAAAAAAACAAGAGTTACGAGGAAGTTAAGGAAGTCGTAGAGAATCTTAAAAAAGATCTTTCTGCGGCTGAGGCTTCTCGTGAAAAGGGAGAGAAGGATATGGATAACATCACTTCTCACCGTGAGTACGAAGCCCTTGACAAGCAGATTTCTGAGGCAACCGAAAAGGAAGCCGGTATCCGCAAAGAGTTGCTCCGTGAGGAAAAGAAACTTGCCGAGCTCAATGAGTCTTTGAAAGCCGACGAGGCAATGATTCAGGCTCAGGAGAGCGACCTCAACAGCAGCAAGTCAGCTCTTTCCGATCAGATTCAGGAGTACAAGGATCAGCTTGAGAACCTCAAAAAACAGGAAGAGGAAATCACTCCGGGGCTCAACCAGGAAATCGTATATAAATTCCAGCGAATCATCCAGCGTAACTCAGAGGGTATTGTCGCCGTAAAGAACGGTGTCTGCACAGGCTGTCAGATGATTCTTCCAGGCCAGTTTGCAAACGAAGTCCGTGACGGGGAGAAGATTCTTTTCTGCCCTTACTGCTCACGAATCCTCTTCTATCAGGAAGTCAATGAGGATGAGGCAGAGGACTTTTCAGCTCTTGATGAGACAGGAAGCCTTGCTGATTTCGATGACGAGTTCGCAGACGAGAGGGACGAGGACGAAATCGAGGAGGGCGACAACGAGAACGGCCTCGACGAAGAAAAGTCAATGTCTTTCGACGACTAATATTGCATAAACAGCAGAAAAGATATAACCGTGCCCGCCTTGCTTATGACAGCATCTGCGGGTGAGGAAAGTCCGGGCTCCACCGGAAAAAACGCCGGGTAACAACCGGGCAGAAAAGGGAACTTGTCCCTGTGTTTGCAGGGGCATAAGCCTTCTTT
>CAMOEE010000087.1 GCA_946611835.1 uncultured Treponema sp.
CTGGGTTTGAGAGACGATCCATCATGTTTGTGATGCCGCCCCATTTGAGAGCCTCGCTGATTACGTTCCAGCCGTGCATCAAGAGTTTTGTTGCATATTCAGGAGCGATTCCTTCAGAGACCATTTTGTCGTAGCAGACGATTGTACCGGCCTGGAGCATACCGCAGAGAATTGTCTGCTCGCCCATAAGGTCTGATTTAACTTCTGCAACGAAAGAGGACTCAAGAACACCTGCTTTTGAACCACCCATACCGACTGCGAGAGCCTTTGCATAAGCCCAGCCTTTTCCTTCCGGGTCGTTTACAGGGTGAACTGCGATAAGGTCAGGAACACCGAATCCGCGCTGGAACTCGTGCCAAACTTCTGTACCTGGTCCTTTTGGAGCACACATTACGACTGTGATATCCGGGCGAATCTGCATTCCCTCTTCAATCATGTTGAAACCGTGGCTGTACCAGAGAGCTGAGCCTTTCTTCATGCGCTTCATGACTTCTGAAATTACTTTTGAGTGCTGCTTATCCGGAGTAAGGTTTCCGATAAGGTCGGCTGTGGGGATAAGCTCGTCATAAGTTCCGACTTTGAAGCCGTTTTCTGTGGCGTTCTTCCAAGACTGGCGTTTCTGAGCGATTGCTTCCTCGCGGAGAGCGTAAGATACGTCCAAACCTGAGTCGCGGAGACAGAGACCCTGGTTCAATCCCTGTGCGCCACAACCGACGATTACGATTTTTTTGCCTTTGAGAGCGTTAACTCCGTCAGCGAATTCTTCTTTTGCCATTGAGCGGCAGTGACCGAGCTGCAATCGAGCCTCGCGCCACGGAATAGAATTAAAATAGTTGTTACCCATTTTTTGATTCCTCTATAAAAAATTAATTTTAGGTTATTATAATCAAGCGTTTACAGTGCGTAAAGTGCAATATTTTTGATATGGTGATGAAAAATTTGCAAGGCAAATTGTGATTTTTTTACCGTAATTACTGCCGAAAACCAATAAATTTTTCAAATTAATATGTAGAGAATTTTGAGACTCAAACTCCTGGAAATACATTGAATACAACGAGGTAGTTTATGAAAAAAATTAAGCCAATGAGACAAACTTTAAGACCCAGCCCTACAGCTTTGCTAAATCCCCGCTGTGATGCGTCATTCAAGGCGATGTTCACCGCCGACACAAAGGAATCGAACGAGGCCTTAAAGGACTTTATCTCAACGATTTTAAATCGCCCAGTAAAAGAAATTCACCTGACGCAGAACGAGCCGCCGGTTCAGATAATCACCGAATCACAGATGAGTTTTGATGTAAGCGTAAAATTTGACGATGGCGAGCGGATAGACCTTGAAATGCAGAGCAGGCAGGAAGATTACGACTATGGTGCCCGTGCGGAAATTCAGGTCGCTAGACTCCTCAGCACGAATAATCATATCGGTGACAGATGGAGTACACCTGCGGCATATCAGATTTCGGTCTTGAATTTTGAATTTGATAAAGATGACAAGTCCCCGCTCTCCTGGTATACTATGAGGAAGGAGAACGGAACGAGGCTTTCTGACAAACTTAATGTGATTTTCTTCGACCTGATTAAAATACATAAGCTTCTTGGAAAACCTGTCGGGTCTCTCTCAAAGCTTGAAAAATGGGGAATGTTTTTGTCCTACGCTGACGACGAGCGGCAGGAGGACTATATTAACGAGATAATAAAGAGCGAAGGAGGGCTTATGAGCGCGAAATCATCACTTTTAACCGTGAGCCAGGACGAAATCAACTGGGCAAGACAAAATTCAATTTTTATCGCTCATGAAGATCGTGCTGCTTCGCTTTACAACGCAGAGAAGCGTGGATTAGAGCGGGGAATGCAGAAAGGATTAGAACAGGGAATGCAAAAAGGTATACAACAAGGTATACAACAAGGCCAGCAACAAGGGGAACGAACTGCAAAAATTGAAACAGCACGAAATGCACTCGCAATGGGGCTTACAATTGACCAGATCGTTCAGATTACAGGCCTTAATAAAGAAGAGCTTGAATCAATGCAAAAGTCATAACTCATAAGATGTCATATATTCAGCGTGAGTCCTACAGACAGGCTCACGCTTTTTTTTGTTACATTCCTCTCTAACATCTTTCTTTATGTTTTCATAATCGATTCTTACTCAAGTTTCTTAGTATTTGTGCCGATAATAAAAAGTGGAGAAATTTTTGCAAAAATATCTCTCAAAATTACTCGAAAAATAAGTTTTTTCTTGAAATTATATGAAGATGCATTATATTTAATGCATATCTAGCAAAGTTTCAAACTGGGTGGGAATGGGTTTGGAGCGTTCAGATAAGTGCGAAAGTTTTTTTGTACTTTATTTTTATTTTTTTCTTTTTCTCTTTTTGCCCAGGAATCTGAGCAGTCTGATGAAGTCGTATCTGCTGTGGCAGTTGACGATAAAAGTAACATGGTCGTGCCAGAGAAGTCCGAGGTTGATTTGTCGCAGGATTATCTTGCGCAGTCTTCAAGTGCAGTGAATGCGGTTGCATGGACCAGAGACGGAAAGTATTTTGCCACCAGCTGGAATAATTCTATAATCCTTTGGAATGCCGCTTACAATAATATTGCCGCTGTCTATTCCAATTCTGTTGCTGAGAGCATTAATCCCTTGATAAACGCAACTTCCCTTAGATTTACAAGTGATGGCCGTTATATGCTTTGCGTTCGTGACAATAATACAGTTTTGATTCACGGAGTTGGCAGTCAGACGGATGCTACTTTAATTACAGGAACCGGAGATTTCATATCAGATGCCGTTTATGCAGGAGATTACAAGATTGTCCTTCCTCTTGATGGTCAGAATCTGTATGAGAGCTATAAATCTGAAGATCAATATATCGTTGAGGAAGTTCTTGATTTCTCTGATGGTGTCTGGAGCCTGAGTGCAAATGCTTCCGGCAAAAGAATTCTGGTTACGAGCGAGTCAGGCGCGGTTCGGCTCGTAGATTCTGATACCTGGGATGTTCTTTCTGAGACATCCTGCTATACGCTTTCACGCATCAAGCCTGGCTTTGCCCCCGACGGAATTCATTTCGTGGCGGCTGAGAGCCAGAACAAGCTCGTTATTGCTTCAACGGCTGCTGATTCTGATTCTTACCACATTGAGGATTCTGCTGGATTTTCCCATGCGGCGGATTTTTCAAGCGATTCTTCTTTGATTGTGGCTGGAGTCAATTCCGGGTGCGTTAAAATTTTCGACATAGAGACGGGCTTTGAATTACAAAGTTTCAAGCTCATGCCAGGCGACACTGCAAAGAGCCTTGCCTTCAGTCCTGATGATGAATATGTGGTCATAGGCACTGAGCAGGGGTACATATATCGCTGGGTTCTGAGCGGCGAGGAATTCGTACCAGATTATAGTTACTATCAGGAAATGGAATATGAAACTGGGGTAACGGGTGAGAATCGTTTTGGGAATGTTTTGCTCTTGAATCTGGGCTTCAGCGGGCTGAATTCAAATTATTATATAGGTAGATTCTTCGTTGAAAGCGGTTACAGGCACTTCCTGAATAAAATTTTCTATTTGGGCGGTGATATTTCTTTGGGCATGGGCTTCCCTTCTGTCGATTATCCGTACAAATATTCGACATCGGGCGGAATGCTCAATTCTCCTTATTTGTACAATTTGGGAGCGGGGGCCGTCGGCGGTGTGAGCTATTTTTACAAGCCGCGCGATCTTCGTCTTTTTGTGGAAGCGGGAGTCGGACTAAGCATAAGTACTTTGTTTGACAACAGCTTTGACTATGCACATTCGAGCGGCCCGTACATTTCGTTTGTGGCTCAAGGGCTTGCGGGAATCCAATGGCACTGGGTAAGGCTCGCAGGTGGCGTTCAGTATGACAGTACATTGAAACTGCTACCTGTAGGAAAATTAGGAATCGCAATTCCAACAAGATTTTTTAGAAAATAAAGTCTTGGGAATTTGCGGAATCTTTAAAGTAGGCTTAGAATATAAGTTGCTTTTATAAAGGGAGTTAAAAATTGATAAGAAAAAGTTTATTTCTTTTCATTTTTATACAATTCTTTCTCATCATTGGGTGCAAGGACGACATGGACTCAATGATTGAAGACTACAACGAAGGATTTGTTTCCGAGACTAAGGAGGTTGCGTATACTGTTGATAATGTTGTAGCGGAGGATATTCTTGCAACTGATTATCCCATGCCGTACAGGACTACCCTGTGCCTTACTGCACCAATTGGTGGAGCTAATTATTCGTGGGATGTAGTTATTGGCGAGAATAAATGCAACATTGAAGAAGGTACTGCCTATAATTTAAGCCATGTAAGAACTTTAGAATTGTATGTCCCTAATTCTGTTCTTAAACAGTGGGCTCATTATGAACTTACGCTGACTGTTCAAAAGGTAGACGGCAGTTATATAAAGGATACAGCTAAACTGTATATATATTAGGAAAGCTATTGAAATCAGTTTGATTTTCTTGGCTTTTATCGAAAAACAAAATTTGATGACTATTGGAGGTAAACAATGGTAAATCACATTAAAAAGATTGCGGGATTCTTTACGCTCGCAATGGTCTTAACGTTTGCAGGCTGTAGTGGTCTTGTGAACGGCTCTGTTTCTACCGATGATTCAACTTCATACGGTTCTATTGGAATAGAACTTGCTGGTGTTACAAGCCGTGCAGCAATGGCTCCTACAACTCTTACAGTTGATGGTGCTGAAATCAAAGCTTATACGGTTTCAGGGGTAAGTAAGACTGGTCTTACATATGCTGCGGTTGACTTTACTCCTGCTGAAGTAAAAGGTGGTGAAAAAAAACTCGAAGCAGTTCCAAAAGATGACTGGACTTTTACTATGACTGCTTATTCAGATACCGAAAAAACAAAACCAATTTTGCAAGGTACAAGCGTTTGCAATATGAAGAGTGCTGGTGCATCAACAGTTACTTTTACACTTTCTTCGTATAGTCTTTCAACCAATGGTGCATATAATATTACTATTAAATATGCAGGAACAGCTTGGAAAGATGGAGTCTATAGTTTTTCATGGGGATTATACGACCCAATAACAGGCGAAACTCTTGGTACTGTCGGTACAGCTGGAACTGCTGTAACGACTGTTGGTGCAACAGAGGCAGTTGCTATAAAAACTGGAGACGATTATTATCTTGCTGCTGCACCGGCTGTAAAACCTGGTTCTTATATTTTTGGTGTATACATATATAACGGTGATACAAAGCTTGGATTTGCATCTGAAGGTCTGGTTATTGAGCCTGGTCGAACAACTACAGCAACTTTGACATTGGATCCAAATATCATTCAAAGTGCACCAACAGCACCTGCAAATCTTATCGCACAGCGCGTAGATGGTTCGATAAATGATGATTTCTATGATGTTCGATTTGCTTGGCAGGATAAATCTAACAACGAGGAATCGTTCGAGTTCGTTGTTAGAACCTTTACAACTACATCCGATGATTGGCCTGTATCTGGTGCAGATGCTACAATAGAAAATACTAATCTTCAACAGTTGTATACTTGGTCGTCGATTCTTACACTCACAAAATCGACAGATAAGGTAAAGTATGTAGCTGGTTCTCTTTATGCAGGAAGTCAGGAACTTGTTCTTCGATTCCCAACTGGAACTTTGTATGATGTACAGATTCGTTCTGTAAACTCTGTTGGAAAATCTGCTACCATTGCTCGAACTGCAGATACAAACCCTGGAACTACTGGATTGGAGGTTGGAACAGCTACAGAAGAGGCTCCTTCACCGACAACAGCAAAAACTTTCCTTACTTCATATGAAGGAAAAAAAGTGATAGGAATCGGTATTGGAGAATCAACTAAAAATATTCACATCAGTCTGGTTAAGATTACTTATTTCCTTGATGGTGGAACATTAAAATTGGCAAATACAGCTACAGGTTCTACAAAAATTTATGTTGATTATAAGCCGTATGCACTTGAAACAGATGGTGAGGACGATGCTCATAAGTATATTCCTTTACTTACGATAGTGCCTGCGGAAGGAGCTGCAGCAAGTGCTAATACACTTGTAAGGGATGGAATTGATTGGAGTAAATGGATTCTTTCTTCTGCGGCAACTTTGGAGCCTGCATCGCAGACAGCACAGACTTATAACACCGCTGCTTATAAGGATTTCTCTGTTCTTGCTATTTACGGTTCGACATCCGGTGATATTACTGTTTCAAGTGCGACAATTGTTGCTCTTGCACATGCATCATTTACTGATGCTAGTTTGACTGCTTACTATGGAAATCAGCCTACGACTGCAATGGCAGCTAATGACTGCAAAAATAAGCAGATAAAGATTCCATGGGGTAGTGCAGCTCAGTATGTAACTGTTACTGTTGCTACAAATGAATTGTTTACACGATATGTTCTATATGTTGGTGAATATCCAATTGAGGAAAAGGCATATGCCGAAACCTCAATTAATTTCTCTAACTTCTCTACAGATCGTCTTGCTAGTGGTGGTGCTTCAACATGTATCCGCGTTGACGCATTCACAGCTGGCGGTGAAATGGGTAGCGCAAGCTTCTATATTCAGAAAGTTAACTAATTTTTTGATGTAGTGTTTTAACTTGGGGGGCATTTGCTCCCTAAGTTAATGCTTTGGTAATTGGAATGAACAGGCTTTTTTCGTTGAAAAACAAAAAAATATCATCTCTTCTCAATAAAGCGGCAGGAATCTTTTGCTTTATGGCAGGCATCCTTGCCTGTGAGATGCTATTTTCTTGTTCTTCAGCATTGGAAGATTCTTCTGCCGTAAGTTCAGACTGTAAAGGTTTTTCAATCGTAATAGACAATTATAATTCAACTACGCAAAAATCTGCCTCAAGCAATTCTTCTAGACTGATTATTGCTCCTGATACCTGCGAAATTTCTGGAGTCAGTAAGTTCATTCTTGAAGGCTTGGACAGTTTGAATCCTTTGAATCAGATTTCTCAGGTTATTGCAATCGACGGCTCTGGAGTAGGCACAATCGAAAGTGTCGCTCCGTCTTTCTGGCACTTTACATTGCATGCTTATTCAGATGAGGAGTGTACAACGGAAATCCTTCGGGGAAGTGCAAGCGTAGACACAAGGCAAGCCGCTTCCGTCAGTTTTACTCTTTCAAGTTCAGGACTTACGACTCCGGGTTCCTATGATTTGACCCTGAAATATACCGATACTGGTGCGACGGCTTTTGATGAGATGGTTGGTGAAATTCATGTGGTCATTTGCGATGCGGTTACGCTTGAGACTGTTCAGGAAATCGCCGTGGTCTCAACTGCTGCAAACCTTACGAAATTCACTGATGGAACGGGCTACATTATCACTGATAATGAAATCGCTCCGGGGGCTTATATTTTGACGGCGCATTTCTATCAGATTGCAAACAGCAAGGCCACGAAAATAGGTTTCTTCTCGGCGGGATTTATCGTTGAGCCGGGCAGAAATACAACTCAGACGGTTACGATTCCTCATATTATTGCCGTAAAGCCTGAGGCTCCTGAAAATCTGAAGGCTTATCGTGATGATTCAACGCTCAATGCGGATTCATACAATGCCGTCATTCGCTGGGATGATGTTCCAAATAACGAGGAGTATTTCCAGCTTGTGATTCGGGAATTTGATTCTGCATCTGCTACAACTGGAGTGCGGACGGTTTTGGATTATTCGAATTATGCTTCAAAATCTTTCGCAGCTGACGGAATTGGCTATGTAGGCGGTTCCCTTGTGTACAACAGCGAAGAGATTGTCCTTAAACTTGCGACTGGAAAACTTTATGATTTTGAATTGTACGCGATAAACACTTACGGAAACTCTGTGGCATGTGTCAGAAGTGCCTCAGGCAATATTGACTCTGACCCGACTTACGGGGCTATGACAGGTTTTGATGCTCCGGGAGACTCTGCCCCTTACAAGAGGGTCAACACATTCACGATTTCGTACAGTTTAGAAAATGGCAGGCTGATTACAGAACGCGGAACGGCATATTCAGGTCAGAATTTTATCGAATATAAGGTTTACAAAGGTTCGGATACGGCTCTGATGATTCCTGCGACAATCGTTGATCCGAGTGATTCAACCTATTCGAGCCAGACGGAATGGCCAGTTTGTTACTACGGAAATCTGTCACAGGGCTGGGAAAAATGGGTTGCAAGCGGAAGTGACACAGCCGTGACATCGGTCTCGACATTCACCAACAGGACTTTCTACGCTGTCTACGACATCCAGACTGCTAGCAGCGTTTATTTTGACAATGATGCGGTGCATGTCACTTACGGAAGTACTGCCGCCGACTCGGTTTATGGCAGCGGAAATGATGTGGTTTTGTCTTCTGGAGACTCGGTGACTACCGGCTATGTTACGATTACGATTGACAGGGGCAGCGAACCAAGTTCAGTTTTCCCACGATTTGATTTCTATGTCAACGGAATTGCGCAGTCCACTTACACTGGCGGGGCAGGTACTTCGTCAATCAGTTATACGATTCCCTTGTTCCTGAAGGGATCATTCACCCTTCAAGTTTCGGGAACATACAACGAACAGTATTTTTACTCGGATGAGTTTGTGATTAAGGTGAATTAGCGATGCTACATGGATATGACATTGGAAGTAACCTCTCGAATTTGCTCAATGCTCATACCGAGAGATTTTGAAATGATTTCGACAGAAACGCCGTTTTCAAAGAGGCTTCTCGCATTTGCAATAGCGTTCTGTTGTGCGCCACGACGCTCGCCCTGTGCAATTCCATCAGCAACGCCTTCCTCGTATCCGGCTTCCCTTGTGCAGCGGTCGTGGAGTTCCTGGTCGAATTCTGTCAGCAAGCTGTTTGTAATATACATCTTTTGCTCCTCGAAGAAGCCTTCCAGGAACTTGTGCTGGATGGCGTAGTCTACGGCTTCGCTGATTGCCTGAGACGCTTCTATGCCTTTTTTCTGGCTCTCCCTGACACGCTCAACGAACTCAATGTAATGATACAACGACTCGCAAGATTTTTGAAGACCTTCATTGTGCCGCCTGTTGATGTTTATGACTGTGGCAGTCCATTCAAATTCTCCAGAATTATCGGCTGTCTCGAATGCTTCAGAAAGTTTGTATTTCACCTCGTCTGGGATTTCCCTGTCACCATTGTAGAATACGATAAACCTCGGTGAAGGAATCTTGATTAGCGAACTTCCGAAGATGTCTTTCTTTTGGCGTTTGACTTCATTCTGATAAAGCTGCCCGAAATACATCAAACCTCGAAGCGGCATATTCGGATTTACGGTTGATTGGTGCTCAAAAAGATTCATCTGGCTGTCTAGCAGGAATGACAGGTCATTTTTCATTGTGAGGTAAATCACATTTTCGATTGTCGTGATTCTGAGGTCGTTGATGTTCGTGTAATTCTTTTTGGTGATTGCGTTGTACAACGACAGAAGCCAGCGTCTGCTACGCTCGTCCTTTCCGCTGTAAATCAGGCGAAACAAACTGTCCTTGTATGCTCGGTTTGTTGCGATTCCATTGAAACCGGGCATCTCAAGGTGAGTCACATTCTCTGAGAGTTCGGTGTTTTCTTCCGCTGAATTCGTCATAATAATCACTCCTGCATTTTTATTGAAGAAACTGTCTTCATTTTCTCCTGCATATATATAGCGAAAGAAAATGCATTTTCGGCAGTGAATTGCGAAAATTCTTTGATTTTTTTCTTCCTTGCTCAAATCCTTACATCTCACTAAAATATAATCTATGGAAAATTCAAAAAGAACAGTCACTTGCGGCCAATTGCGCAAGGGCGATGTTGGTAAGAATG
>CAMOEE010000088.1 GCA_946611835.1 uncultured Treponema sp.
CCTCAATCTTCCGCATGATCCAGACAAAACTTATCGTAAGAAAGATAAATGTGACAACCCAGCTGAGGGGATAAGAGTAGAAAATACTCTGGAAAGTGTGAAAGCGTTCAATCCTGAAGAAAGTGAAGAGGTAAACCATACGAAGGCCACAGGCACCAACTAAAGTCACCAGCATGGGCATGAGAGAATGCCCCACCCCACGAATTGCGCTCGCCATGCAGTCCATCATGCCACAGGTAAAGTAAGTTGCGAGGATTACGGACAAACGAAGCATTCCCGCATCAATGACGGCCTCGTTTTCAGAATAGATTCCAAGAAGAGAACGGCCAAAGGCAAGTACAAAAAAGCCAAGCAGCAGCCCGACTACCGTAACGGAACTTTCGCTTATCAGGACAAGTTTTTTGATTCTGTCAAACTTGTGAGCACCCATATTCTGGCTTGCGAAAGTCAGAGTTCCCTGAGCAAAGCTGTTCATGGAAATATAGATAAAGCCCTCTATGCTCTGAGCCGCGCTGTTTCCAGCAACCATAACGGCACCGAAAGAATTGACCGCAGACTGAATGACCATGTTGGAAAAGCTGAAAAGCATTCCCTGAAAGCCGGCGGGTAAGCCTATTTTGATTATTCGGGGAAGGATAGTCTTGTCAAGGCGAAGTTTTTTGAATTCCAGGCGGAATTCCTCTTCTTCATGGAGCAGAATCCACACTACGCAGACCGCAGCAAAAATCTGGCTCAGAACCGTAGCGAAGGCAACTCCGGCTACATCCATTTTGAGCGGAATGACGAAAATCAAATTGAGGATTACATTGATAAGGCCCGCAATGAGAAGGATATAAAGAGGCCGCTTAGTGTCACCCTTTGCCCTTAGTAGAGCCGCCCCGAAATTGTAAACCAGAGTGGCAGTAATTCCTCCGAAAAAGACCTTGAGATAAAGGGTTGAGAGAGGAAGGACATTCTCCGGCGAAGCCATAAGAATAAGAATCTGGCGTGAAAATGTAATTCCAAGCAAAGTGAGGAGCAGGCCTCCAATCAGGCTCAGCACCATTGTGGTGTGAACGGTCTTGTTCAGCTCTTCTTTTTTACCCGCCCCAAGGAAATTAGCCGCAACGACATTACAGCCCACGCCAAGCCCGATAAAAAAATTGACCATGAGGTTGACCATGGAACTTGTTGAACCTACAGCCGCAAGAGAATTGTCCCCCGCATAACGGCCGACAACCACTATGTCAGCCGCATTGAAGAGAAGCTGGAGAACCGAACTCAAAATCAGGGGAACGGCGAATTTAACCAGCTTTGGGAAAATCGCCCCCTCCGTCATATTGATTTGATTTTTTTGCATGAGCTAGAGAATCATAGCACGAGGGAAAATAAAATGAAGGACAGCTGAGATCAGGCAGAAAATTCCCACATATTTGCGGCCCTCGGCATAAAGGACTTGAATAGGCCCAGGCAAAGAAAGGTCAACCTCGCTCCGCTCCTGATACCAGTCGAGGAGAAGGATTGCTCCAGCCACGATACCGGCCACGGCAGGAATAAGGTCGCCCACGACAGGAATGTCGTACTGAATGGGGGAAAGGAGCTTCATGAGTCCTGTCAGAAGCGAAAGAATTCCCACAACGAGCTGCAAGGTCTTGTCACCGAGGAAAGAGACCGCAAGGGCCTTGAAGCCTCCCCTAGCCGTTTTCTTGCCATCATCAGTTTTTTCGGCAGAAGAGCCGCCGTCAAGATTGAGATCCAGGTCATCCGTTTCCGGGTCAAAATCATTCTCTGTATTTGAAGCAGTTTTTTCAGAAAAATCTTCCTGGGCAAGCAGATCGTCAGAATCCGAAAGAATCATTTCTGTGTCGCCGCCAGCGGCATAAACAAAAATTAATCCGGCAAGAAGATTAAGCAGAATCGACAAAAAATAAAACTGAAGCATAACAAACCTCTCACATATTGATTAACAGCGACAAATGTTAATCAACACTTTTTTAATGCTTTTCTATTGAAGATTCAAGCGCAGAATAGGAATCCTTCATGGAGCAAACCGCACTTACCTTAATTATATCATAATCCGAAAAAGATGTCCTCAAGAATAGTTCATTTCCCTCGTATTTTCCGGTGAGTTTTTCCTCATGGACCAGGGTATTCTCCCTGTCATAGGCTGAGAATGTCACCGAAACAGGAATTCCGTCAGTAAAGTCAGCCTTTTTCTTTTTGGAAGCTTCCTTAATTTTTAAGCTCGCATAAACCGAGTCCTCGTAGGAAAAGGCAGAAAGGTTCACATCAAGTCCGGAAAGGGTTCCGGAGCTTTTCTGAGGCCCGAAATAATTCATAAAAAGGATTATTCCGAAAGTGAAGATAATCGTGACAAACATAAGCCTGTTGCCGCGGGTATTCACCAGGGATTTAAGCAGGCCTCCCTTGTAGGGCTTGAAATTTCCGGCATAATAATCCTGAACGATTTTTGGGGCATGCTTGAGTCTTTCCTCACGGTTATAGTGGAAGACCATCTGCTCCTCTTCTGTCGGTTTATCAGGCCTTGTCTCATCAAGATTCGAAAAATCCATGATCCGGCCGCCTACTGATTGATGAAAGATGCAAGAAGGGAATCAGTTCGCCACCACAAGGCTTCAGCATTCTCGCTCTTCACGAAAAGGCCTGAGATGATTCCGTTTCCGCTCAAAGAAAGGGTGTAATAAAGAATTTTCGAGTGATTGACCGAAAGAGAGCGCTTTACGATTCTCTGACCGTCAGGCTGAACCATCTGAACGATGAAGCCCTCCTCGTTGGGCACAATGAAGAAGAACCAGCCGTTCTCAGTTACGCCAAGGAAGTCAAAAGGAAGGTTGTAGATTTCCTTGGTGAGGTTTTCAGTGACAGAATATTCATAAGAAGGAATCTCAAGGGGACTGTCATATTTTCCGGTCTCAATGTTGAGGGGGCACAAAAGCGTAGTGTAATAATCGATTCCAGACTGAACCTTGAGGGCCGAGTCCAGGGAAGCCATGTAGTAATCAACCTTGACATAAAGCTTGTGCTCCGAGCAGTCAGGGACGATGTTCTCGACGGAAATATAAGCAGGCGTCTCATTGGCATCGTCAGACTTGATTTTTGGAACCGTGCTCTGAGAAACAGGAACAGTATAAAGAAGAAAGCCGTTGGTATTGAACCAGTATGCCACAAGTCCGTCATTGGTCGTGCAGATTACGACAAGCTCGTTCTCCCTTGTCGTGTAGATGTTCTTTACATAAGGGAAAGGTGTTCCGCCAGGCCCCTGCTGACCGAGATAGTCGATGAATTTTCCGTTCGAATCGAAGCGGAGCACCACAAACGAAAGAAGGAGGCGGTTGGCACTATCCCTCTCCTGTCTCTCGACGGGGAGAGTATCAACAGCATAAATGTATTTACGGGAATCCACGGCCAGAGGACCAAGGGTATTAAAAGGATAAGAAATAGCCTTTTTGGTGGAGTTGATTGAATTCTTTCCGGCGAAGGCCACATCTTTTAAAATCTCGTCGTTGTAGTAAAGGCTGAGAAGGTCTCCGTAAGAGTTAAGCTCAAGGATTTTTTTTGACTCACCATTCGCAATGTAAAAAAATCCGTCCCTCATGGTCATATAAGTACGGATTCCGCCGGTCTTGGCAAGGTCAAAAAGGTTAAGTTCATCCTCAAAATTTCCGTAGCCGAGCGTAAAAAGCGAATTCTCGCTTACAGAATGAACCTGGTTTGACTTGGAACAGGAAAGAAAATTGAAAAGTGAAAGATGAAAAATGAAAAGTATTTTGACAATTTTAAATGCAGTACGAATATTTTTTTTCATGGAGATATTATAGCAGAAATCAAGGCAAAAAAAAAGGCGGAAAACTGAAATTAACTTTCAATCTTCCGCTTTAAGTCTTTATTTTGTTTTACTCAGCAGTAAGGATGTTGTATGCTTCCATTGGATCCTTGCAGGCAAGGAGTGCGTCCCTGACTTCCTTTCCCTTGAGCTTCGAGCTGAAGAAGCTGAGGGTCTGCAAGTAGTATGAATGCTGGTTGTAGGCCGCCGCAATCATAATGAGGATTCGGACCGGATTGTCGTCGATTGTCTGGAAGTCAAGCAAATCGTTCTTGCAGATACCGACGCTCATAACAAGGTCAGTGACAGAAGAAAGGCGGACATGAGGAATTGCGATTCCACGACCGATTGCGGTTGACATGAGCTCCTCCCGCTTAAGGATTTCGTCAACAAGCTCCTTCTCGTTCTTAATCTGCGGGGCTGTTGCAAGGTTCTGCGCAAGCTCAACGATGGCATCTCTTTTTGAAGAGTGCTCGATAAAGACGATTCTGTCCGGAGAAAGAATATTTTTTGCAGAAACAACATGGCTTGGCTCGGCCGGCTTCTGTGATGAAGAAAGGCGCTCGTTCACCCATTTTTCGATTTCTGACTTTTTGAATCTCCAGACAGTGCCGATTTTACCGGCGGGGATTTCGCCCTTCTGTGCCCAGTCATATACGGTGCGCTCAGAAACTCTGAGATATTTTGCTACTTCTTCGATTGTAAGAATATCGTCTCCCACGATTTGCTCCTATTAACTTTTGTGATTATTTTTTGAAAATGTATGATATATTTTGCAAACTTTACGGTATCTTGTCAAGTCATACATTTCTTACGAAAAAGCATAGGAAAAGCGATATTTCTTTTTGACGATTCCGACTTTTTTAGTCCGCGAGTTCGTGCAAACTGTCAAAAGGATAAAGTTCTCCTAAAGTTGATTTTGTTAAATGTTCAATATTTGTTCCGAAAACCACAGGAACATCATCCGAACCGAATTCTGTGAGAACCTGACGGCAGGCCCCGCAAGGTCCGACGGGATAGTCTGACTTAGGTGCGGCAATAGCAACGGCTGCGATTCTTCTTGCCCCCTCGGCAACGGCCGTGAACATAGCAGTTCTCTCGGCACAATTAGTAAGCCCGTAAGAACGATTCTCGACATTACAGCCAGTGAAAACCCGTCCGTCAGAGACAAGGATTGCCGCCCCGACCGGGAATTTTGAATAAGGAGAATAAGACAGTTTTGAAGCCTGAAGGGCCGCCTCAAAAAGCTCCAGAAGTTTGTTCTCGCTGACTTCAATATGTTCCATAGAAATGCCTCCTTGGGGTAAAAACTCTTTAAAAATAATATGATATTCTCTATAATATCACACTATGAACAAAAAGGTAAAAATAATTGCGCCAATTTTCATTTTTTTGGCAATTCTATACATAATTCTTGCATCCCGGCCTCTCAACCCGGAAATTCAGTTCCTTCCTGTCTGGACCGTTGACCTTGAGGCATTCACAAAAAGCGAGGGCTACGAGCCAACTGCCGAAGATTACGCAAATGCAGTCTCTTTCAAGCTGGGGCAGAATCTTGGCTACTTCACTCCGGAAGGTAAAATCCTCAGCTACATGACATTCCCCTACAAGGCAACGATTTCAGACGAGGCATATTCGTTCTACGGAACATCTTCCGACGAGATTCCGATCAAAACACCTTCGGGAACGGAAGTCGGCATCATCAAGACGACCGGCTTTCCTTATTACACCACAGGGCGAAAATTCATCTTTCTTCCTGGCGGCTCCTCTTTCTCAAAGCTCAGCGACATAGGCGAAATTGAGTGGACCTACGAGGGCTTCACCCCCATCACGGCCTTCTCCTCTTCATCAACAGGAATCGTCACGGGCTACGCTGACGGCTCCGTCATCGCCTTCGACATGGACGGCAACATAATCCAGCAGTACAATCCGGGCGGAAGTAACCACGAGGTCATACTGGGTGCGGCTATCTCAGAAACTTCCAGATACATCGCCACCCTCTCGGGCCAGGGAGGTCAGAGGTTCGTAATCTCAAAAATGACCGATGCTGACTACGGCTCGCACACATCAATCGTCTTCTATAAATCAATGGATAAGGAGCTGAACCGACAGGTCCTCATAAAATTCAGCAAGGACGAAAAAAAGGTCTTCTACAACAACGCAAGCGGAATCGGAATAGTCAACTGCCGCAATTTCAAGAACACGGAGATTCCTCTCAAGGGCAGGATTCTTTCAATACTCGAATCTGATGACGGCAACGAAATTTTCATCCTGAGCAAGGAAGGAAGAACCTACACAGTCTCGGCAATCGAGTCTTTCGATGCATTCTCTGGTTCCTTCTCTTTCGATGCAGACAGTGCATGCATGGCGGTAAAGGACAACTCACTCTTCATCGGCCGTGACGGAAAAATCTCAAGGCTCGACATAATCCATCGCTAAGGAAATCCAACATGAAAAAACTTATTTTTACATCGCTTTCAATATTAACAGCACTCACCTGTTCGGCAATATTCGCATTTGACTGGCCGCAGAACGAAATCATGTCGGATTCTTTCTATTCATATTTCGCCCAGCTCCGTGGCGGGACCATCAGCACATCGCTGGTTTTCTCAGAAAGTCAGGAAGTAAAGGCCGCAGATGACGGCCGGATTCTTGCAATAATAAGCGAGCACGACGAAGACGAGATGTTCGAGAGTACCCTGGGAAATGCGGCCATTCTTTCCCATAAGGACGGGCTGATTACTGTCTACGCAAACCTTGACTCGGAGAACCTCCCGTCGCTTTACCAGATGAGCGAAGTCAAAACAGGAACATCTTTCGGCGAGACAGGAGCCTCAAGCTGGCAGAAAGGTGAAGGCTGCCTAGAATTTCAGGTACTGGACATCAAAAACCGCAACTATGTAAACCCTCGGATTCTCATGCCCCGAGTCGGAAAGGAACTTCCGCTTACAATCAAGAATGTCGTGGCCGTAAGCAAAAAAGGCGTGAGCTATGATTTGGGAACGGTAAAAACAATGCCTTCAGGTATTTACCAGCTCTACCGTGAACGACAGGACATCGCAATGCCCTACAAGACGACAGTCTACATCAACGGAGCCGTAGCCGACGCAATCACCTACGACACCCTCTCCGAAAAGAACGGCCGTATCAGCGTAAGCGGCAAAAAGAACTATGATGTGAGCGTCATGTACCCTGACGACAGCAAGGCCTTTTTGGGCGAAGTCACTCTTCCTAAAGGCAAGAACTCAATCAACGTGATTGCGGCGGACATTCTCGGAAAGGAAATTCAAATCACTTACACAGTCGAGACAAGATAGGCATATAAACACCAATACAAAAAATGTGTCCGCTTCCAGAAAAGACACGGCATTTTGACACCTACGCAACATAGTTGCTTCGGGAGATTCGCTAAAAACGCTTCTCAAGCGTTTTCTTAACGCTCACTAGGTGCAAGGGCGCTCTATAACGATTGTCGTATCGGAGCGATTACTAACCTATTTACTGACCTTGCAAGTGTCAAAAGCCGCACTGCTTTTCTTCACGCTACCACATTTTTTGCTTTTACTAAGCTATGCCTTTCTGCCGGTCTAAGCTTCCCTCAATACATTTAAAAAACAACTCCATACAAACACGGGCATCATCGCTTGCTCTGTGAGCAGATTTTACTTCGATTTTGAATTGATTTGCTAAATATTGCAGAGTCCAGTGCTCATTTTCGGGATATGTCCATCTTGAAAAGCGCAATGTATCAATCGCTTTATTTGGCAATGGAGGTTTGTTTATCCGCTCAAGCTCGGCGTTCACGAAGCGCAGGTCAAACTGGGCGTTATGGGCGACAATAATCGTCTCCTCCCCCAGAAAATCAAGAAAATCCCCCGCAATCTCCTTGAATTCCTTCTGTCCGAAAACCATCTTGTTAGTGATTCCAGTGAGCTGCTGGCAAAAAGGCGGAATAAGCACTCTGGGATTTACAAGGGTCGAAAAAGATCCCAGGATGCCGGACTTGTCAAATTTGACCGCCCCTATCTCAATAATCCGCTCCTCGCTGGGTTTGAGGCCGGTAGTCTCAGTGTCAAGGGCACAAAATACCGCCCCGCTGTGGACGAGGCGGTTCATACGACGATAATCGTTCAGAAGATGCAGGTGTGATTTCATACAAGTATTCTACGAAAAGTTCCTAAAAATCAATGTCCTCTTTGCACCGTGCAAGGGAAATATCTCCGCATAAGGAGCAATATTTTTTATGGCAAAGCTGAGGCTCAGTTTTTATTTTGTATTCCGAAATCGGAAGGTAGGATTCTTTAGGCATACAGATGTTGTGGTCTGAGGCCATATCCACATTGATGTAGACATAAGACATTCCCCGGGTGCAGTAAAAGCCTTCTGTATTGAATTTCGAGTCTTTTGTCTGGCCGTTTCCATAGTTTAAGAGCTGATTCTGGGAAAGAGTGGTGTCACGGCTGCCGTCATCAAAGGTAATGGTATAGCGGGAATGGACCGTCTTTACGATGTTTTTTTCCTGGCTTCTGTAAGCGTCATCCTGAAATTTGTCATAGTCAAAGCGATAATCCACATTCTCCTCTTCACAGACCCGGCGGATTTCATCGGCAAAGGCTTCTGTCTGGGGACTGACGACAAATTCAACCTTGATTGTATCAAGCCCCGTCGCATTTTTTACAGCCGCAACTTTTTTAACATATTCGCCGGGATTTACATATTCTCTGTGGAGACTGCAGCAGAGTCCCAGGGCAACCTCTCTTGAACGAAGGTATTTCGCAAAAGAAATGTAATAGTCGCTGCTGTTAGAAAAGTTTGTGGTAATGGCAATTTTTGCAAGATTTTTTGAGGGAATTTCGCTGACAAGTTTTTCCAAATCATACCATGTCACTTCGCCGCCAAGAAGATAGAGCTTGACTGGTCGCGGGGCAGATTCAATAAGGCGGTTAACTTCTTTTGCCGTGTCCAAAAGGTGGGAGAAATCAGTTTTTTTTTCTTTTTCACCCCAGGACTGGATGCAGTAAGAGCAGCAGTAATTGCACCAGGTCGTCAGCCGCCACTTTATGGTCAGAAGTGAGTCGTTGTTGTGAATTGCTATGATTTGTTTTTCCTGCATTATCAGCTTGTTCCTATAGAAAAAAATAATCCACAGATTTGCACAGATTATTTTTTTAATCCGTGAAAAACTGTGCTAAGGGAATACTGATTAATCGCTTCAAGTGTTAATCAGTATTCCCTAATCTGTGATTAAAATTATTTACGCTTTTGAAAGCAAGTCTTTGATGTCAGCCGTGATTGCGTCACAAACTTTTGCACTCTCAGCCTTTGCATTGTCGAGTCCTGCACTGGCATCAGTTCGTGCGTTGATGTAGAACTTGATTTTTGGCTCTGTTCCAGACGGACGGGCTGAGACGATTGTTCCGCCTTCAAGCACGAACTGGAGGACATTTGACTTAGGCAGCTTGATTTCGGTCTTTGCAGAAGGATTTTCCGGGTCGTAAGCAACAGAGCTTCCGATGTCCTTAATGCAGACAACTTTCTTTCCGCCGAGAGTTTTGAGGCCCTCTGTTCGGAGTTTTGTCATAATGCCTGCCATGACTTCTTTTCCGGCAGAACCCGGGAAGTTCTGAGAGATTGCCCTGTCCTCGAAGAAGCCGAACTCCTTGTACATGTCGTCCAGATGCTCAAGGATTGATTTTCCTTTTGAAGCCCAGTAAAGGGTCATCTCAGCGCACATAGCGGCGGCAGAAACACCGTCCTTGTCCATGACTTCTTTTTCGACCTTGTAGCCGTAGCTCTCTTCAAGACCGTAAACATAAGTCTCGCTTCCGTCTTTTTCGAACTCATCCTCGACAGCGGCAATCCACTTGAAGCCAGTGAGACATTCATGCATTTTTACGCCGTATTTTTTACAGATGTAGTCAGTGAAAGGAGATGTAACGATTGAGCGGAT
>CAMOEE010000089.1 GCA_946611835.1 uncultured Treponema sp.
TTGTGAAAACATTCCGCTTCGCTACATGTTTTCACCGGCTCATGCGCCGTAATCAAAAAAGCTCCGCATGGATGCGGAGCTTAAAAGTTAGGAAGGATGTAATTTAAACTCTAAGCGTTCTCGCGGGCGAGCTTTGAAATCTCGTCGGCCATTTTGTCAAGCGGAACCTGTTTTTGAACTCCGCCCAGCTCGTATGCGACTTTTGGCATACCATATACGATTGCAGTCGCCTCGTCCTGTCCGAGAGTCCATGCCCCCTGCTTTCGCATTTCGGCAAGCTCAACGGCACCATCCTTTCCCATACCTGTCATAATTACGCCCAAAGCATGGTTCTGGTAGATTTTTGCAACTGACTCAAAAAGAACATCGGCAGACGGTCTGTGCCCATTTCGCTGAGGTTCCTGTGAAAGACGGAGCATTTTTTTGCCCAGATTTGTCTGCTCAACATAAATATGATAGTTGCCCGGAGCGATGTAAATGTTGCCGCTCTCGATTGGCTCGTTATCTTCGGCTTCTTTTACATTGAGAGCACAGATTTTATTGAGCGAATTTGCAAATTCTTTTGTAAAACCAGCAGGCATATGCTGGACTACAAGAACAGGCTGCTTCAAGTGAGGGTCAATCATTTTGAATACATCACGAAGAGCATTGGGACCGCCGGTTGAAATACCTATTGCGATTACCTCAATTCTTCCTGGTTTACGAAGCGGCTCGATGACAGCCGGCCCCTTTGTCTCGGAAGCAGAGAATGAAGAAAATGACGCTGATGGTTTTGCGGCAGTGCTTGCAAGGAATTCCTTGGCTTTGTCAGCACCAAGTTTTGAAGCAAGCTTTCGCTCGACAAGACGGTCTGAGCCAAGATTTGAGAAAAAGTCGCTTGACCGAACCTGCTTTCCGTGACGGCGGGCATAAGATCCACCATAAGAAGCGATAAGCTCAATAAGACGGTCAGATACAGAACTGATGTCGGCAGAAACAGAGCCGTTCGGTTTTGTGATAAAGTCGGCGGCACCAAGCTCAAGACACTCGATTGTAACGGCCGCACCCTTTTCTGCAATACTTGAAAGAATGATGACAGGAATATCAACCTTGTTCTGCTTGCGCCATTTAAGGAACTCAACGCCCGTCATAACAGGCATTTCAATATCAAGGATAATAACATCCGGCTTGAACAAATCAAGTTTTTCAACAAGGAACTGACCGTTCATTGCCTTTCCGGCTACGGTAAGACCTTCAGTTTCGTCAATAACACGAGAAATAAGGTTGCGCATTAGCGCCGAATCATCACAGATTGCAACAGAAATATCGTCCATTTATTTCCTCCCGAAAAAAATATTGCCGGAGACGACAGAGACAAAAAACATAAGCCCCTGCCCACCCGACAATTTAAAAATATTATCAGACCTGTTTTTGATAGAGACAAGCCCAGTCAGTCTTTAAGAATTCGAATTTTGTTTCCATTCCGAACAAACTTTCTGAGTGACCGATGAACAAATATGAGTGCGGTGCCATTGAATTCCAGAAACGGTCAATGACATTCTTTTGAGCAGGCTCGTCGAAATAGATAAGTACATTTCGGCAGAATACGACATCAAGATTTCGTGCGCCAGAATCGTTGCGAAGATTATGATAGTCGAATTTGATTGTCTGCATGAGTTCCGGTTTTACCTGATAACCCCTGTCATTTTTTGTGAAGAAGCGATCGAGGTATTTCTGCGGAATACCGGTAATTCGAGCCTCCGGATAAAAACCAGCCTGGCCGGTCATAAGACATTTGAGAGAAATGTCTGAAGCCGTAATCTGGAATTTATAAGGCGGCGGAAGGATATCGGCAAGAATCATTGCGATTGTATAAGGCTCCTCTCCTGTTGAACAACCTGCACTCCAGATTCGAACAGTGGTATCGCCGGTCTTTCGCTTTTGTTCAAGAACATGAGGAATTACATAATTTACAAGAGCATCAAAATGTGGCTGATTTCGGAAGAATCGCGTAAGGTTTGTCGTAACAGAGTCGAGCATGATTTTCATCTCTTCTTTGTTGGACATGACGAGACGATAGTATTCTTCGATAGAATCCAGCTGTTTTTCGCGTAATTTTTCCTTCAGACGGCTGTCAAGGATAGAACGGTTTGTAGCCGAGAAGGTGATTCCGCTTTCGTCATAAATGACCTTACGGAACATGTCAAATTCTGCATCGGTTAATAAGTCTGCCATATCCTTTATTATACACCTTTAGATTTAAAATGTAAAATAAATTTTAAGATTACTTTGTAGAAAGATTCTCCGTTGAAACAAACAAATCTTAATGCTAAAATCTTAACGCATAGAATGAAAAAATCATATTATATTCTATTATCAAGTGTGTTTTTTCTCTCAATTTCCTGCTCGCTGAATTACCTTACGAGCGAAAATTCCGAAGACAAGATTCCAGAATTCAGTTTTAAGAATGCCCAATACACAAAATATGAGACAAGCAAAAAAAATATCACGCTGAAGGCAGAGCTGCTTGAGCAGTACAAAAGTGACAATGCAGTTTTCGCCAGAAACGCCGAATTCGAAACTTTCAGCAAAGATGGAAATGAAGAGACAAGCGGAAGCTGCCAGCTAATAGCCGCTAACACCAAAAAAGAAATTTACACGCTCTACGGAGACATAAAACTTAACCTCCAAAAACAGGACATGCAAATTCTGGCCGATTCCCTCAATTTTAACAAGAAGTCAGAACAGATTACCAGCGGCAAGAACAGCGAAGTCAAGCTGACAAAAAAAGATGTAACGATGAGTGGTTACGGTTTCAGTGCAAGCGGGGTCAGCAAATCATTTTCTTTCCTAGAGAATGTTTCGGGGAATATAATCACAAATGACGACAAGGCAGTTGAAAGTGGCGGGGGCGAGAAAGGAGCAGGCAATGAAAACTAGCATATGCCCGGCAAAGATTCTACTTCTTCTGATTCTTCTCATACAATTACCTCTTTTTGGCGAAGAAATCAAATTCAGTGCCGACTCAATGACAGGCGTTTCAGGCAGCAAGACCGACGAGACAAAACTTTCAGGGAATGCCTTTGTAAAAACATCGGCCATGGAAATCAAAGCTGATGTCATTGCACTCAGCGGAGAAGATTTTCGATACATAATGGCAGAAGGAAATGTCGAGGGGAAAAATACAGAGACACAAATGGATTTCAGTTGCGGAAGGCTTCAGTACGACAGACAGACAAAACTAGCCAGGCTTGAAGATTCCGTCCATATGAAAGATTTGGAAAACGATGTCAGCACTGATGCACAGATTATCGAATACAACCAGAACAAAGAAATTGCAACAATGCAAATCGGCGTTACGCTCAAACAAAAGAATAATACTTGCACAGCGGCGTTCGCAATTTACCGTAAGGCCGCACAAATGCTTGAGATGAGCGGTAATCCGAAAATCGTGCAGGGAGGCGACACCTTCCGGGCACAGGAAATAGTCCTTAACTTAAAGTCGCAGGAAATCACCTTGTCAGGGCGGGTCTCGGGAACTGTAACGGACTCAAAGAAAGAGGAAAGCAAAAAAGAAGAATCAGCTGAACCTGACATAAAGAACAGCGATGAGAAACCTGATCTTCCGGCGATAACGGACATTCTGAATAAGGATGCCGACTCAAAAGAAAAAGAAGAAAAAGTCTCGGATTCGAAAGATGAGTCTGAGAAAACAGAGGGCACGGAGCAGAAAGAATGAGCGATGAAAAATTAGAAATAAAAAATGAAAATATAGAAACAAATAGTGCCACACAAATTTCTAGCTCACCAGAGGAAAATTCTCATGCGAATTCAGAAATCCAAGTAGAAAATTCTGGTTCGAAACACACTTTGAGGGTCAGCTCACTGTATAAATCTTTCGGGAAAAAGAAGGTCGTTCAGGGCGTTGATTTTCAAATGCACACGGGCGAGGTTCTGGGCTTATTGGGACCGAACGGTGCCGGTAAAACAACGAGCTTTTACATGATCGTGGGATTTTATAAGCCGACTTCAGGCGAAATCTTTCTCGATGACAAGAGAATCACTCCCCTGCCTATGTTCAAGAGGGCACAGCTGGGTATTTCTTACCTGCCTCAGGAACCAAGCGTTTTCAAAAAACTCACCGTCGAAGAAAACATCTGGTCAATACTGGAGACAAGGCCTGATTTGACCAGGGCTGAGAAAAAAGAAAAACTGGAAGAATTAATCGAAGAATTTGCAATCGGCCGAATCCGCAAGCAACTGGCCTACACTCTTTCGGGCGGAGAACGCCGCCGTACAGAAATCGCCCGTTCGCTGGCTATCGAGCCTAAATTTTTACTTTTGGATGAGCCATTCGCCGGAATTGACCCGATTGCCGTGGCCGACATCAAGGGAATGATAACGCTCCTTGCAAAAAGGGGCATCGGAGTCCTGATTACGGACCACAATGTGCGTGATACCCTGGAAATCACCGACAGGGCAATAATAGTAAGCACCGGCCAGATTTTAATCCAAGGAACCCGCCAGGAAATTATCGACAGTCCCGAAGCCAGAGAAATCTACCTAGGCGAAGGATTTCATATGTAGGGAGCCGGTCGCCGAAGGCGATGAAACTCACGAGGTGAGTTTCAAGGCGAGTCTCGGAAAAATCTGTGATTTTTCCGCGTAGGGAGCCGGTCGCTGAAGGCGATGAAACTCACGAGGTGAGTTTCAAGGCGAGTCTCGGAAAAATCTGTGATTTTTCCGCGTAGGGAGCCGGTCGCTGAAAACCATCTGCTAGGCCAGACAGGCATCCAAGTCGGCGGAAATTGCCTTTTTGTCCAGGTTCTGACCGATTATGCAGAGTTTTACCATGCGGTCACCGACCTTCTCATCCCACTCTTTTTTAATCTGCGGGTTAGCGGCAAGAATTTCTTCCTGCTCTTTTTTTGGTGCGGCCGCAATCCACTGTCCTGAGTATCCGGCCTGAATCTGTCGGCCTGAAGTTTCAAAGACATAAGCCATTTCTTCCTCATCGCTGAACCAAAGGAGACCTTTGCAGCGGATAATGCTTTTTGGCCAGCGGTTTGCATATTCATCAAGCTTCTGTCTGTCGAACGGCTTTCGGCGGTAGTAAATGAAGGTTCCGATTCCGTACTCGTCCTCATCGGCACCGCTGTCACCCTCGTGCTTGTGCTCATGATGATGGTGATGGTGCTCGTGTCCATCGTGCTCATCATCGTCATGGTCGTGGCCACCACTTTCGTTGTCGTGGCCACCATTTTCGTTGTCATGGTGGTTTTGATGCTCACAGTGCTCATCGCAGACATGACCTTCTTCTCCATGCTCCGGGTGGTCGTGGTGGTCATGTTCGTGCTCGTCATCATCATCGTCGTCAACCTCGCCTTCCTCAAGCTGTTTGCACCAGCCGGCAGAAGCATAGACTGTCTCAAAATCGAAGCTTCCTGTAGCCAGAATATCAGCAACAGGTACATCGCCGTGGCTTGTCTCGATGATTTTTACGCCCGGGTGAAGGACTTCAATGACCTTTCGGACTTTCTTGAACTGGTCTTCTGTGACCAGGTCTTTTTTGTTAATAACGAGGGTTGAGCAGAATTCAATCTGCTGAACCAGAAGGGACTCGATGTCTTCCTCGCCGATTGCTTCTTTTGCGAGAAGCTTGTCACCGCCGGCAAATTCATCGACAAGTCGGGCAGCGTCAACTACACCTACAACATTGTCGAGCTTGCCGTTTTTAATCATCTCAAGCTCCTGAGCGATTGGCATAGGCTCACAAACGCCAGAGGCCTCAATCATGATGTAGTCGTATTTACCGCTCTTGATGAGATTTTCGATATTCTGAGCAAGGGCACTCTTGAGTGTACAGCAGATACAGCCGTTTGTAAGAGGAACGATATCGCTTGTGTCAGTGATTTTTGCACCGTCAGCAATCAGTCTGGCATCGACATTGACCTCGCCGATGTCGTTTACGATAACAGCGACCTTGTAGCCTTCCTGATTGTTAAGAACTTTATTGAGCAATGTGGTTTTACCTGCGCCGAGGTAACCACAGAGCAATGTCATTGGGGTTAATTTTTTTGCCATGAATATACTCCTGAATTCAAACCACAGATTAACACAGATTAACACAGATTTGATTTTGAATTAGTGAGAAAATGTGCAATTTGCGAAGATATTTTCTATAAATATAATGAATTTTTTGTTAATCGGCTATAACAAATTTGAGAATATTTTTCATTTCCAAAAACAAAAAAAGCGAAGACTTGCCGCAAATGACTAAATCTTCGCTTTCAGTTGGAATCTCTGTTTACTAGACGCTGGGCTGAACGCTTGGAGCCGGGGAATTTTCTCCCTCAGCAGGAGCATTTTCGGCAGCCGGGGCAGTCTCTTCCTTCTTCGGAGCCTTAAGATCGTCGGCCTTGACGGAGCATTTCTGCCTTAAGGCACCCGAAGCAAGGTAGATTTCGCTTTTTCCGTTTACCCGGATATAGTTCTGCTGGCCGTTTGCCGCATCTTTTCCGATTTCAAGACTCAGATACTCTTTTCCGTTGTCACTCACCTTTACGGTGATTTTCTGAGAGTCCGTGAATCCGTATCTCTCGATTGCATCCTCTCCGGAAGATTTTGAAATCACGCTCAAAGTTTTGATTGAAACAAGAGAGTCAGATATTGACTTGGCCTTTGCGTTGTCGGCCTCCTCATCGTTGACTTTCCAGAAATCGCCGTACCTTTTAAGACTGACGCTTCCATTCTCGCTGGAAGAAATCTCAATCGTGTCAAAAGTCTTGTCAATCACGAAATCCTTTACGCTGGAACGGCTGCCAGTAATCAGCTGCACGATGTAAATCAAAGCAAGAACAAGTACGGCAGCGGACAATATCGTTTTTCTAAGTAGTATATTTTTGTTCATAATTAACTCCTATAAATTTCTCACAGATAGGGAGCGTTAAAAAAACTTGCGAGGCAAGTTTTTAGCGAGTCTCCCGAAGAGCTATGCTCGTAGGGGCACAGAGTTCACAGAGGAAAAAACTAACTCTGTGTTCTCTTAAGCTCTGTGAGGAATTTTACTTTTCAATTCGTGAATCATTCGGGTTATATCGTTCCCGGATTGCCCGTTTTTTTGCCTTGATTTTGAGCAATACCAGAAGTCCGCAGAGAGCCACAATCAAGACAAGTCCGATTTCATTGAAATATTTTGCGAAGGTTGAGGCAGCGGCGCTCTTTACGGTGAGGGTGTTCAGTGACAGGCCTTTTGTGCGCATAGTACACAAATCTTCCTCTCCGTTAAGATAATCAATTGCGTTACGAACGAACATTGAGACCGGCTGGTTTCCTTCGGCATCCAGAAGCTGGGCGTTGTTGAAGAGGGGAATTGACGCTCCTCCGAGAATTGAGCTTCCGATTACGATAATTTTTGAGTTCTGGACTGATTTTGACAAATGGTCATTTGAAGAGATTGAATTGTCAGCATCAGACTTCTTTTCGGCATTCTCGCCCTCAGTTTTTCCGGCAGGCTTGGCTGCAAATGCAGAAGAGAATTTTCCCTCGACAAGAACAGCGAGATTTTCGCTTGCCATGGTTGATTTATCGCTCGGGACAGAGATGAAGCGAGGGTCCGGGCTGATATTCGAGTCAACAGTCCATGACTCTTTTGATGATTTTGCAAGAACCGTAACCCTGGCGTTTGAGTTTTCCTTTGCGGCAGTCACATCAATCGGGGCGTTCTGGAAGAAAATCACATAACCAAGGTTCTTTGTGACCGGATTTTTCTGGTCAAGAGTGTTTTTCTGCATCATGGGGGCGATGTAGAAATTCATTTTTCCATACTGGCGGTCACTCTGGCTGAAACAGTTGAGGTCGTAGACATATTTCTTTCCGACCGAAATTCCGTATTTCTCAAGATTCTTCTCAAGGCCTGTGTTGATTGGCGTGTAAGTCGGCTGAGAATAAGGGTTTGCCTGTTTTTCCTCAAATGGGTCAAGGAAGACAAGAAGATTTCCACCCTTCAGGACATACTGGTCGATTTTGTAAAGTTCCTCATCAGTGAAAGAAGATTTTGGTCCGTCAATAATCACACTGGCATATTTCTGAGGAATGTCTTCCTCGGAAAGCTTGATTTCTTTGAGCGTGTAGCGGTCGGAGATGAGCTGCGAGAGAATTGACTCAGTTTGCTGACCGTACTGAGAGACCGAAGTCAGGTCAAGCTCTCCGTGACCCGTGATGTAGCCGATTTCCTGAGATTTTGAGACGATAGACTTGAGGCTTTCTTCGATTTGTGTGTCGAGATTCTCAAGTCCTGTAATCATGTTGCGTCCGAAGAAATCCCGTGACATTTTGACCGGGAAGACTGTTGATTTTTCGCCGTATTCAAGCACAAGGCCGACAGCACCAGTTCCCTGTCCAAGTTTAGGGTCGTTCCAGTTTAGGCTCTGGATTCCGTATTTTTCAACAAGTTCCGGAATTTCAGCCGGGGCCGGGTCAATAGAAGCGAAAGTAATTCGGTTCTTGTTTTTCTTGTTGACCTCAGTGAAAGCAGCGCGGATTTCTTCTTCCATCTGGTTGAAACCGATGATTTTGAAGTCAGCGAGTTTTTTTGAGGCATACAAAGTGAGTTTGACATCTCCAGAAAGACCTGCAAGCGCACTTGTGGTCGAAACCATGTTTGAGATTGTGGTTGTAATCCGATATTCCAGGCCGTCTGTTGAAGTGAGCGCATCCAAAGTTTCGATTCGGTCAGCGTAAAGAAGGACCATTCCCATCCAGACCCGCTTCATTCCGACCTCATTGTTTTTGAGCTCCTGAATCTGAATCTGGTTAAGGCCATAAGTGCGGGCAAGTTTTTCATTCTCAGGCTTTTTCATGTCAACAAATTCATAAGAGAAATTATCGTTGGCGGCCGACTTGTACTCGACAAGAATATCTTTGATGTACTGATAAACGCTTGAATAAGGAGCGTTCAGATTGTCAGAGAAAAAGACTTTGACTGAAAGAGGCTCTTCCAGAGTTTTTACCACCTGTGCGCTTCCTTTTGAGAGCGAGTACGATTTTGGGGATGTGAGATCGATTCGGAAATAGGAACGGGAAACGACCAGGTTAACGAGAATCAGAAGAAGAACGAACAAAAAGAAGTCGCTCTTCGGGCTTTTAAGGTAATTGATGAACTTTTTCATAAAATCAGCGAGCCTCCCCTGTTGATTTAAGAGATTCGACGGTCAAAACGAAGAACAAAGCAGTGAGTGAAGCAAAGTAAACCAGATCACGCAGGTCGATGATTCCCCGTGAGATTGACTCAAAGTGTGAGTAAGCCGAAAAGAAGTCAAAGAAGCTGACGACGCTTGCCGGCATAAAAATCAGGAAGCTTGAAATCAAAGTGAATACGATGCAGATTGCGAATGCGATGAAGAAAGCGATAATCTGATTCTTCGTGAGACTGGAAGCAAACAGGCCGATAGCCGAGAAAGATGCAATCAAAAAGAGAGCTCCAAGATAACCGCCAATCATCGGGCCGGCATCAGGCTTTCCGAAAACAAAGCAAGTAATGGCATAGAAAAGAGTGGGAACGAGCATAACGGCCCCCGCTACGAAAGAAGCAAGGTACTTTCCGAGAACAATCTCAGTCTCAGTGACCGGGAGTGTCAGCAAAGTCTCATAAGAGCCGCTTCGTTTTTCTTCGGCAATAAGACGCATGGTGAGGGCCGGAATGAAGAATGAAAGCACAATAGGCAAAAGCCCGAAAAACTGACGAAGCTCGGCACGATTATTCAGGAAAAATGTATTGAAGAACAAAAATC
>CAMOEE010000090.1 GCA_946611835.1 uncultured Treponema sp.
TTAAAGCGCGAGTACAATCTTTTTGACTTTCAGGAAGATTTTTACAAGGCTTTTTCCGACATCACGAGCCGGGGAAAGCTTCCAATCTGCGTGGGCGGAACCGGCATGTATGTGGATTCAATCCTTCATCACTACGACATGATTCCCTTTGTCGAAAAGCCTGGCGAGCGGGAAGAGCTTGAAAAAAAGAGCGAAAAAGAGCTGGAAGAAATACTCACAAAAGAAAAAGAAAAGCTCCACAACACTTCGGAATTCGGTGACAAAGAGCGCATGATTAAATCCATCCTCATAAACCGCTTCAATATCTCAGAAGAGTGCAGACTTGAGCGGGAAAAGCTACGTGCTTCCCGGCCTGAGATAAAGCCGCTGGTGCTTGGAACAACCCTCGACCGCACTTTAGTTCGGGAGAGAATTGCCAAAAGACTTTCCGACCGCATGGAAGAAGGCCTGATTGAAGAAGTAGAGGCTCTTCACGCCCACAAAAGCAAGAATGGGGCAGAGTGGAGCCGTCTTGAGGCCCTGGGGCTTGAATACCGTTTTGTAAGCGACTATCTTCAGGGAAAATACAAGTCAAAAGAGGAAATGAAGGGGCTTTTACAGCTTGCTATCGGTCAGTTTGCAAAGAGACAGGAAACCTGGTTCCGCTGCATGGAAAAAAAAGGCATAAAAATCCACTGGCTCCCCCAGATTATGGATGTAGAGGAGCGTTTCAAGGCCGCCTGTAAGATTGTGGAAGAAGAAAGATAAAGTGCGCAGGCATCATCGGCATGTTTGTTCCGCAGGCAGAAAATCTCGAATTGAATGACATTGCAATATTATCGTATATCGATATAAAATCTCTTCAGATAAATCGAGCGGTTTTTTGCCTCTTTCCAGAGTTTGCTGGCTGGGTAGCGTTTTACGAGCATGTCGTATGAGTCGACTGCAAAACGAATGTCCCTTACCTGGCTGTTACTTTCAGAAATCTGTCCCAGAAGAAAAAGTGCCTCATCAAGACGGATCGAGGCGTTGTTGTAGTATTCCTGGGCATCACTGAGCGCATCGGCGTATTTTTTCTCCTCGAATTCTTTTTTTGCCTTTTCAAGGAGAGATTCGTCGGCATTTCCGTCGCCAGAGCTTCTTGTCTGTCTTTCCCGAAGGATCGGATTGCTCTCATCCACAGTGATTTCGCTTTCTGATGAAATCGGTGTGACGGATGGAGCCTGGGCTTCAAGTGTTTCTGCAGGAGACAAGTCGGCTTTTTCGCTGTTTTTTGCTTCCGTTGTCTGTATTACGGTCTTTATGTCGCTTTCCTGTGGCGACAGCGGAGCAGCCGAAGGGGACTTTGCCTCCTTCGTTGATGCGGCCGGACTTTTTTCCTCCTTTCCTGATGACTCTGCCTTCTGATTCTTTGCGGCCTGATTTGTTGCCGCTGGGGAAGCCTTTGTGCCAGTGGCCTTATCTTCTTTTTGCTTTGAAGACTTTTCCTCTGCCTTTTTTGTTTCTGCAGTTTCCTGAGGGCCGGAGACTTTGGCTTCATTTGCCCGGTCAATCCTTCTCTGGGGCTTTGCCGGGACTATGTCGGCATAAGAAGGGGCTTTTACCCGGCCAGTGCCTTTCTTTGATTCTACGGTGACTTCAAGATAGTCGTCGATATATTCGCCTGTGAGGGCATCGTTTTTATAGAAGTGAAGGAGGGTGTTTCCGGCTTTTTTTGCCCTCAATGCGAATGTCGTGTTTCCAGTTCCGAGTTTTCGGCCGAAATAGTTGAAGATTGCGTTCTTTTCGCTCTCACCGATGTAAACCCAGCCTGTTCCCGGGTATGATACATCTAGGTACTGGTTGATTTTGACTTTTACCGAGCGGGAAGGCCTTATTTGGGCAGTCTCATTTTCTTTCTGCTCTTGGACTTCTTCTCTAGGCTTTGCTTCTTCCTCATTTTTTGCCTCTGAAGGCCCTTCTGTCCTTTCGGAAGCTTTCTCTGCCTCTGCTTTTGGACTATCTTCGACAGGGGATGATTGAGCGGCCAAAGGATTTGGAACATTCTGAGCATTTTCGACCGTTTTTTGTTCGGTCGGGATTTCACTGGTTTCTGGAGCTGCTTCTGCGGCTTTTTCTTCCTGTATTTCTTTTTTTGCAGGCTCTTCCGGTAAGTCATGTACGATTACCTCAGGCTCGTCAAAAATGAAATATTCTGACACCTTGTCTTTTTCGTCGCTTGTCGGGGCTTCCTCCCTTTCTTTTGCCAGATAAGAATCCTCATCGCTGACTTTTTCGCTGATTTCCTCTTCAGCTTCCTGTACTTCTTCTATATTTGCCTGACTTATCTCCTCTTCGGAATTTTCTGACCTCTGGTCAGATTGAACTTCATTTTCATCAGCCCTATCTTCGCCCTGGGAGATTGAAATTTCTTGTGAATCAGTGCTTTCCTCTGCTGAATCCAGATTTCCGGTCTCTGAATCCTGTCCTTCTTCGGATGAAATTTCCCCAGCCTCAGGCTCCGGGGCTTTTTCTAAGGACTGTGTCTCTTCCCTTGGCTCTGTCGGGGAAGAGACTTCCTGCGTTGTGCCGCAAGATGTGAGGAAAAGTGCTGTTAAAACGATTGCAATCGCAAGAGAAGATTTTTTCATCACGGAGCCGCTCCTATTATGTCGCCTGCTATTTTGTCATTGGCTTTTTCAAGCTCTTTCATCGTGTCGTCTTCCGGGAAAGTGAACCATTTTTTTACTTCGTCTTTTGACCACTGGTTCTCTGTGATTCGGCTGGGATAATATTCCTTTTCGATGTCCGGCGGATCAGGAATGAGGACAGAGGAATCAGCTGTGAATGGCTCCGGCTCCTTGAGGATTTCTTTCTTTTCTGGGGCAGTCTGAATCATAAGGACTACGAGGGCTGCGAAAAATAAGACGACGATAATTGAGATTACCGCAAGCAAAAGAGGCTTCTCGTGAGCGAAATCTGAAAAAGTGTCTTTTATTTCCTCAAAATCCAAGATTCATTCTCCTTTTTTCTGCCTGGCCGGCCTTTTTTTAAGGATGGCTAGTTTGACTCAGCTGACTTTTCTCCTGAGTCTTTTGTTTCTTCAGCCTTTGCTTCTTCCGCAGCCGCTTTTTCAGCTTCTTTGGCAGCCTTGGCCTCGGCTCTTGCCTTTCTTGCGGCCTCTTTCTGCTCCTCGTTGTACTTTTCGATTACAGGGTCGGTAATCGTTCCGTCAGCGTTGTGGATTCGTGGCTCAGGACGAGGTGGAAGGACGACGCCTTCTTCTTCCGGAACATCTTCCTCAATGAATTCCTCTGTCTCGTCGAATGAATCATCGCTGGAAATTGACTTGTCAAGGCTGATTGTGACGATTTTACTTACGCCGGACTCCTGCATGGTAACTCCCAGCATGGTGCTGGCTCCCATAACGGTTTTTTTGTTGTGGGTGATGACGATATACTGAGAAAGTTTTGCGAAAGAACGCAAGGTATGTACGAAACTCGTTACGTTCTTGTCATCGAGGGCTGCGTCAATCTCGTCCAAAAGACAGAATGGAGAAGGACGAACCTGATATGTCGCGAAGAGAAGGGCGACAGCCGTCATTGTCTTTTCGCCACCAGAGAGGAGGGCAATGTTCTGAAGTTTCTTTCCCGGCGGCTCGGCGTAAATGTCGACACCAGATGTGAGAACATTCTGCGGGTCTGTCAGGCGAAGCTCGCCACGGCCACCGTTAAAGAGACGGCGGAACATATTATGGAAGTTCTTCTTGATTTTATTATAGGTCGAAATGAACATTTCCGTTGATTTCGACTTGATTTCTTCTGATACGCGCAAAAGGTTTTCGAGAGACTTGTTGGTGTCGTCGAAACTAGCCTGCAACTTCTCGTATCGCTCTTTCTGCTCGCCGAATTCCTCCGGGGCCATAAGGTTTACGGAACCCAAATCGGCCAGGGCTTTTCGGGCGTCAGAGAGCTTTTCTCGCAAAACTGCTGAAGGCGTGTTGATTTTGTACATGCGCTCTTCGAATTCCATGAGGTCACGGGAATGGGTCTCGATGAAGTTCTGCTTGATGTTGCGGATGTCGTTCTCGCTGGTGACCAGGTCAAGGGTGAGACGCTCGTACTGAGCCTGATATTTCTGCTGTTCCTCTCGTTTTTTGTCCAGGGCGTTCTTTTTGCCGCTGACACTGGTGTTGCATCTCTTGATTTCTTCGTCAAGGTTGCCCATAGTCTCGGCACATTCACGGCCACGGCGCTCGATGTCGCCAAGAGCCTCGTCCAAATCGGAAATGCGCTCTTCCAGGTCTTCCTGATTTTTCTGCTCCAGGTACAAGTCCTGCTCGTTCTGCCTTAGGGCATTTTGCTCGCTGACAAGGTTCCGCTTTAATAAGTCTGCGGTCTGCTTGGCGTTGAAAATCTGCTGCTGCATCTGAGCTTCAGAAATGCGGAGCTGGCTTAAAGTTTCTTTGTACTCGTTGATTTTTCCGATGAGAAGGATGTTCTCTGCCTTGTATCCGTCGATTCGCTCACGGATTGTGGCGATTTTCTGCAAATTCTCCTGGATATTTCGGTCGATGTTGCGTTTTTTTGTGATGATACCTTCCGGGGAAAGGAATTCATCGATGAAAGCCGGAACCGTCTCTGAGTAATTCTGAACCGCGCCTTCGATTTCCTTTACGAGGGAGGCGACTTCATCTAGCGCCTTGATTGCGTCCTTTGCGAAAGTCTCGTTTTCTTCGTTTGAATGACCTTTAAGGGATGCGTAGTCGCTGAAAATGTTGCGGCGGCCTTCTGCGAAAACCTTGAGCTTTCCGACAAGAGAATCCAGGTCTTCCTTTGCTTTTTTGCTGGCAGCGCTGGAGAATCCTGAGTCCTTTAGCTTTGCGTCAAGCTCGGTAACGATATCCTCTGTGATTGCCTCAAGCTCTTTCTGGAAATTTTCCCGCTGGGCGTCGAGGTTCTTGATTTCTTCCTCGCTCCCGGTGATTTTCTGCTCGTTTGAGCTGATCTGGTTTTGTGAGGACTCGATATTCTTTACGAATGAATCAATGTTCTGCTTGACTTCCTCGATTTGTTTGGTTTTTGCGTGTAAGTCAGCGTCCTGATCAGAAATTTCTTCGTTGAGCTCGTCGATTCTCTCCTGAATAGAGCGGGCTTTCAGCTCCAGGGTGCCGATTTTTTCCCGGATTGTGCGGGCCTGTTCGTTCAAGAGCTTCTGCTGGTCGAGTTTATTGGTCTTTTCGGTCTGAATTCGGACAAGCTCCATCTGAAGCTCGCCCATCTTTGCCTGCAGTTCCTTGATTTTATCGCTGTTTTCTGTGAGGGTATTTAAAATCTCGTCGATTTCAGCCTGAACTGCGTTTCGTTTTTCGGCGATTTCTTCTTTTGCCTGAGTCTGCCTTGCCTGATTCTGTACGAAATCCTTTAACTTAAGGAGCTGAATATCAAGCTCAAAGTTGAAGATGTCCTCTTTGAGTGCCCTGTATTTGATTGTCTTTTCGCTCTGGACTTTGAGGGTCTCGTAGCTTCGTTTGTTCTCCGCAAGGGCGACTTCAATCTGAGCCAGGTTCTGCCGTGTGCGTTCAAGTTCGCGTTCTGCTTCGGCAACCTCAGCCTTGCTTCGTGAGATTCCTGCTGCTTCCTCAAAAAGATAGCGGCGGTCCTCTGGCTTGCTTGAAAGAATCTGGTCGATTTTACCCTGTTCCATGACGGAATAGGCTGCCTTACCGACTCCTGTATCCATAAAGAGACGGCGGACTTCAGTTGGGCCTACCTGACGGTTATTGATGTAATACTCGTTTTCACCCGAGCGGTAGAGACGGCGTTTGAGTGCGATTTCAGTGTCATCGAGGGGGAGGAGACCGTTTTCGTTTGCGAGAGTGAGTGTGACTTCAGCGATGTTAAGAGGCGGACGGGTCTCAGTTCCGTTGAAAATTACTGATTCCATTGTGTCCGCGCGGAGATTCTTGGCCTTGTTCTCCGCCAGTACCCATTTTACGGCATCGACGACATTGCTCTTTCCGCAGCCGTTTGGGCCTAAAAGGGCTGTAATGCCGTCAGCAAATTCCACATGGGTTTTGTCGGCAAATGATTTAAATCCGAATATGTCAAGACTTTTTAGAAACACAAGGAAACCTCATTTTTTGAAATGTATTGAGTAGTATAGCATGAAATATATATGTAGTTCAATAATTTAGGAATTTCTCACGGCGAGCACAGAGGTCACAGAGAAAAAAAACTCTGTGCTCTCATTAGCTCTGTGAGGAATTTTCATTGTCTACTTCATTTGGATCAATCAGTTTTCCTTTGTAGAGCATTCTCGGATATACGGTGATTTTGAGTTTCTTTTCGATGGCGGCGTATTTTCGCATTTCATAGCCGTCACCGATTACGATGTTGACCCCGGTTTTTCCCATTCGCGCAGTTCTTCCTGCCCTGTGAATGAAAAAGTCATCGTCGCTGGGCATGTCCATCTGTATTACATGGCTGATGTCAGGTATATCCAGGCCCCTGGCCGCAAGGTCACTGGTGACGAGAATCTTGATTTTACCGCTCCTGAATTTGTCAATGGTCGCCTTCCGCTCAACCTTGTCTGTTTTTGCGGTGAGGGCATAGCACTCGATGTTCTTGAACTTGAGTTTTACGACGATGTTGGCCACCTGGTCTATTTTTGATGTGAAAATAAGCGCTTTCTGGGGCTTTTCAGCGTTGAGAAGACTTCTGAGGGTGTCGATCTTATCCCTTGTCTCGGAATAAAGGGCCAGATGGGTGATTCTCTTCCTGAGAACGTCTTCTGGCGGCAAAAAGAGTGTTTTGAGGTCGCTTTCTGTCGTGCCGTTCTGCTTGATTCTTGTTGCCTGCAAAGTTTTTTGGGTGTTCTGGGTGATTGTGGCGCTTGCTGCGATTAGCTGGATATCCTTTTTGAGGGCACGGATAAGCTCCAGCGTGTCTTCCTGCATTTCCTTTGCGAGAAGACGGTCGACCTCATCGAGGACAAGGGCTGTCGCTCCGTCAAGCTTTAGTTTTTTGAGATGAAAGAGCTCCAGCAGGCGGGCAGGGCCTCCGATTACGACAAGGGGCTTTTCTTTGAGCGTCTCAATCTGCCTTTTAATTGGCGCTCCCCCGACAAGAAGGGCTGTCTTACAGTCTGAGACAAGCTGTACCTGGTTCTTGATTTGTGAGGCAAGCTCAATCGTGGGCGAGATGATGACTATTTTGACTTCTTTTTTTGGATTTTCGAGTTTTTCGACATTCTGCAAAAGTGGAAGAAGATATGCGAGAGTCTTTCCTGTTCCTGTTTCGCTCTGGAAAAGAAGGGAAGTTCCTGCCATAAGCTCAGGAATTGCCTGTGCCTGTACCGTGCTTGCTTGCGTAATTCCGTGAGAAGCGAGGCGCTCGATGTAAGACTTGTCGATATTTAGTTCTGAAAATGACTTGATTGAATCCATAAATATAACTATAGCAGAGAAGAGGAAAATTTGCTACAATTTATAGGTGTATGAAAATCGGTATTGATACTTTTGGTTGCGAGCACGGTCGAAGTGGTATCGGTTCGTATTTGAGCTCTATTTCTCAGAAATTTCAAAATACAGAGGAAGTGAAATTCGAGCTTTTCGGTGCCGAAATTGACCGCTATACCTATGCCCGGGATTCAAACATTGATTTTGCTTCGGTCATGCTTCCTGACACGGAGCGTGCCGAAAAGGCATGGCACATGCTTGCCTGCAATTCTTTCGCAAAAAAACAAAAGTACGATGCGATTCTTTTTCCTGCATCTTCTTATGCAATGCCTTTTATTTTCACTGTTCCTTCTGTCGCAGTCGTAAACGAAATAATTTCCGAATCTTTTGCAAATAAAACTCTGGCTGAAAAACTGAGAATCAGGCAGTCTCTCAAAAGGGTCAATAAAATCATTGCCCCGAGCATGTGCGTCAAAAAAGACCTTAAAAGGCTTGGCGTCAATCAGGAAAAAATCGTCGTCATTCACAACGGAATAAATCATTCTCTTTTTTATCCTCGTGAAGTTATTACTTCTGAAACCGAGATGATTAAGCCCTTTGCAATCCGCCGTCCCTATTTTTTGTATGCCTCAACCATGTCATCCCCGCTAAAAAGGCATGTCGAGCTTATAAAAGCCTTTGAAATCTTCAAAAAAAAGACGGCTCTTCCCCACAGGCTTGTACTTGCTGGAAACGAGGGCTTATGCTCTGAAGCAATTAAAAAAGCTGCCCTCAGCTCACCATGCGCATCCGACATTTTTATCACCGGCTATTTTCCTCACGAAAGCTTTCCCGCTCTCTACGCAGGCAGCGAGGCCTGTCTTTTTCCCTCTGAGATTGAGGGGGTAGGGCTCCCGATTCTTGAGGCGATGGCCACGGGTATCCCTGTTGCCTGCTCAAAAAACGGTGCCCTGCAGGAAATTGCCGGCGAAAAAGCGATTCTTTTTGACAGCAGTAATATCGGGGAAATGGCAGTGGCAATCGAAAAAATTGCTACCGACAACAAACTTAGAAAAAAGATGATAAAAGAAAGCGTTGACTGGGCTCAGAAATTCAGCTGGGAACAAACTGCCGCCGAAACGCTTGAAGTGCTGAAATCCGTCGTAAAAAAATAAGCAAAAAAATTGCCCTGCACGAGGCAGGGCTAAGGTCAAAAAATCTTTAGAAAATTTTTGCTTTTGGTTAGTCTTCTACTGCTACACCCAGGTGTTTTTTCTGGAATTTTTTGAGCATTGCGACTCCGTTTCGTTTGCCGTTATAGACATAACCGCCATCCCAGTATTCGAGGGCTGCGAACAAAGCGTTACCGCCGTCCTGATCGTCTGACTTCTTTGTGCGGAATGAGACATAGTTTGCGAGCTGTTCGAAATCTGAGTTGTGAAGAGCTTCGAGTCGTTTGCGATTGAATTCGTTCCATTTTTCAAGGTCTTTGAAACCTTCACCTTCATCCTGTACGATAAGGTGTGCGTGTGAAGGGCTGAATGAGTACCAGACTTTGACCTTTTTGTTGATGTCACAGTTGTTACCGTGTTTTACAGCATTCTTGATGACCTCAGAAATCTGCTGCTCAAGAAGGTTGATCTCTTTGATTTCGAGAGGTGCTGACTGAACGATTAGAAGTGTAAAATATCGAATCTGGCGGAAATCTGATGGGAATTCCTTGTAAAGCATGTTCGTTGTGTCGAACAATGGGTCGTTGTCATCTGAGCGAAGTTCTTTAATCTGTTCCATTTTACTCTCCTTAAAAATTATTCGTTAACCATGAGAAGAGCTTCTTCTACGCTGTTTGCGATAGGGAAGTAGCCCATGAGTTTTGTAAGCTCAATGACCTTTTTTACTGAGCCATGGATGTTTGAGATGGCAAGCTTAAGGTTCATCTTTTTGATTGTAGAGCAGATGTAGATGAGGGCACCGATTCCAGACGAGTCGATGTAGTCTACCTGCTCAAGGTTGATGATGAAACTCTTTACATTCTTCTCAAGCATTTTCATGACAAGTTCCTTTAGTTTATAGGAGTTGTAAAGATCCATTTCGCCGTTTACATCAATGATATAAACTTCTCCGTTTTTCCTAATTTTCAGTTCCATAAAAAACTCCTTTAGTTACTGAATTTTAATCACAAGAAGTGTCTGGTCATCGCGCAGCG
>CAMOEE010000091.1 GCA_946611835.1 uncultured Treponema sp.
GATATTTTCCTAAAAGTTAAATTTTAGGAGAATTCATACATTTCAAAACAAAAAAAAGAGGTAAGACTTATGAAAAAATCCAAAAAATATGTCGGAATCCTTACTGCACTCGCACTCATGTTTGGGGCGGTTGGGTGCTCTAGCGATGATGACACAAGCCAAGAACCCTATCATGCGGTCGAAAGCATTTCACTTGAAAATTTCGCCAATGAAATATCCTTGAACAATGAATATACAGTTTCACCAACAATCACACCTTCAAATGCTACAAACAAAGAATTTACAATCAGCGTAACTTCTTCAGAAGGAAGTGCAATAGATTGGGTTACTGTAACAGGAACAACATTAAAGGCAACCGAAGAAGGAACTTTCAAACTTGCTGTTGCATCGAAAGAAAATGAAACAATTAAGGCTGAGAAGGAAGTTACGGTAAAAGCCATAGAACTTACAAACATTTCACTCACAACGAATGAGACTTTCTATGTCGGAAGAACTGTAACGCTTTCTCCAACATTCACTCCGGAAAATGCCTCTTATAAAAATGTAACATGGGCTTCTTCAGATGAAACCGTCGCAACTGTTGATAAATTCGGAATTGTGAGTGGAGTAAGCGAAGGCACTGCAACAATCACTGTGACAAGCGAAAAGTATCCAACTATAACAAAAGAGCTTGAGATTACAGTTAGTCCAGTTTTGCCAACAAAAATGACTTTAAAAGCAACTACCCTTTCTGCACAGGCAGGTGGAGCATGTACAATCGCCACAGTTTTTGAACCAACAGATACTACAGATAAATCTGTAACATACGAAAGCTCTGATACAACAAATTTTTCTGTTTCAGAAAACGGAGTTGTTACTCTTAGTGAAGGAGCAACAGGAAACGCAACAATTACAGTAAAAAGCGTTGCAAAGAATTCTTTAACGGCTAAAGCGACTGTTAAGGTGATAAGTGGTACTGAATATATAATCAATGAAGAAGATACAGAAAAAGGATTTGTTACTACAAATGGAACTATAAAAGATTTCGGGACTAGTTATACCGGATACGACAATAAAGTTATCGACGGCCTTGGTTCAAATGGATATGTAGTTTATTCAATTGCTTCTACAGAAGAACAAGATGTTCAAGTTCTCTTGCATTATGCTTTCTGGGGAACAAGAACAGAACTTCGTGGAGCCTACATTGTAGTAAATGGTGCGCAAGATGATGAAATAATTTACTGCAACTGGACAAGCAAAAACGGTACTAACGATAATATTGCAACTTATGAAGCAGATGGAACAACACCAGCAACATATCATTCAATTTGGGAAGATTCAAATGAAATTACCGTCCATCTTGATAAAGGCGAAAATCAAATTCGTGTTATTCCAGTACCTGCCGGAACTGCTATGCCAAACGCAAAGTATCCTTCTAGTGTAAAGATTTCTGACATCTCAAATACAACCAACTATTTAAAAGCTGGCGGAAATCTCCCAAACATCGACTATCTCCAAATCACAGGAACAGGTCTTGGAGCTGGATCAAACAGCCTCGCATTCTATTCTGTATCAACAAGCGGTGATTTCGGAAGCGTCGCATTAGAACCAAACCAGGAATTCTTCAAAGAAGGTGCAACAATCAAACTCGTGCCAAGTGCAAATTCTGGCTATAAATTTGATGCATACTCTGGAAGAACAACAAACGGAACGCTCATTGGTTCTGCTAATGAAAATTACACTTTCCAGATTTATGACGATTATTCAATCGAAGGTCATTTTATTCCGACATCATATACAGCCGATTCTGAAATGACAGGATACGCAACTCTTACAGCTGACAGTGCAAACGCAACATACACAATTTCTGGTGGTGCAGGCGGTGATACAATAACTATCGATAATCTAGCAGATTTAACTTCTAATGAAGATAAATTGAAAAGTGCTGATCCCTACATCGTGAAATTTACAAGCGGCTCACGAATTTGCACAAGCGACAACAAGAGTATCATCTGCAAAATTGGCTCAAACAAAACTATTTATGGTGCAACAGCAGGAGCAGGCTTAGAAAATATTGAAATGCGAGTTGAGGGCAATAATGTAATTATCCGCAACTTGATTCTCGGTGAAGTAATAGCTTATGACACATTGTCTGACTATGCAGGAAGCGGAAACGATGCTCTTTCTTTAAATGGTGCTCGTCATGTTTGGGTTGACCACTGTGAACTTCGCTCAAATACAAGTCCTCGCGACATCAATGGAAATGTTGTTTCAAATCCCAGCGATTCAGATTTTGCAAAAGATTGGTATGATGGATTGCTCGACATCAAAAATGGTGGAACTTGGATTACAATCTCAAATTGTTATTTCCACGACCATTATAAAGCTGTTCTTTGTGGTTCTGGAGATGATGGCCCGGACACAAACTCAGATGGATATTCAGATTCCGACATGCGTGTAACATTTAACGGCAACTACTTCAAAAATGTAAATGCACGAATGCCACTCTTCCGCTATGGTAAGGGACACATTTTGAATACTTACTTTGATGCAGGCACTTTTGCTGGTCAGGCAAGCTGTATCAATGTTCGAGCTGGAAGTGAACTCCTTATTGAAGGAAACTACTTTAACGGAATAAAGAGCACTGATTACACCATCGGTTTCTACTATGCCGAGTCCAGCAAGACTTACGGAAATGTTTCCGGCTCATGGAAGGCTGTTAACAACAACACAGCAAACGGTGGCTCTTCAAACTTCACCGTTCCATACTCATACACAGCTCCAGCAAGCTACCCAACATCTGCCCCAACAGATAAAGGTGCAACACTCACAGACTTGAACTACTAACCAACTAAACCCACTGGGGGCGTTACGGGGGCACGGCTCAGGCACAGCCTTCACCGAGACTCGCCTAGAAAGTCGTCTCACGACTTTCTTCGCCTACGGCGACCGGCTCCCTACCCCCGTAGAGGGGGTAGCGGGAAACGCGAAGCGGTTGGAGCGAGGGGGAGACTTCCCCCTCCTTTTTGTTTCTAAGTATAGAAATCCATGCAAATCTATGCTAATCTGTTGACTACCTTATATTTAGGAGTTAAAAATGGATTCAGCGTTAATCGCAAAAATCGCAGCATTCGTGCTTTACCTGGGCTTTATGATTTACATCGGCCTTCGTAATGCCAACAAAAACAACAGCTCGTCGGACTTCTTCCTTGGCGGGCGAAAAGTCGGGCCTTGGGTCACGGCTCTCTCTGCAGAGGCTTCGGATTCTTCTGCATGGCTTTTGATGGGTCTTCCTGGCTTGTGCTACCTTGGTGGCGTAAAAGAGACTTTCTGGACTGCCCTTGGCCTTATCGTGGGAACTTACCTCAACTGGCTTTTTGTTGCAAAACCTTTGCGCAAATGCTCTATTTCTTTCGGTGACTCAATCACAATCCCGGAATTCTTCTCTAACCGCTTCAACGACAAATCACACATCCTTTCAATCGTTTCGGTCGTTCTGATTGTCTTCTTCTTCACGATTTATACCGCTTCGGGCTTCGTTGCCTGTGCAAAACTCTTCAACTCAGTTTTCGGCCTCCCCTACCATGCTGGCCTTGCAATCGGCCTCGTTGTAATTCTGTGCTACACAATCACCGGTGGTTACACGGCTGTCTGTACCACAGACTTCGTTCAGGGAACATTGATTTTCGTGGCTTTCGTCATTTCTGCTGCAGTCGCTGTTTTCGCTTTGGGCGGACCGGCTGAGGCAATCGCTCAGGTTCAGTCTTTCGATGCACGGGCACTTGCAAACGATTTTGGCGAGAATATCCGAAAGGCATTTGAAGGAAACGCTTCTTTCAAGGGAATGTCAATTATTTCTGCTCTGGCCTGGGGTCTTGGCTATTTCGGTATGCCTCACATCATCGTACGCTTCATGGGCATCCGTTCAAATGACGAGATTTCAAAAGCACGCCGAATCGGCACCGTCTGGATGGTCATTTCTTATGTCGGAACATTCATGATTGGTACAATGGGAACGGCTTATCTTTTGAAACACGGTATTCTTTTGGGAACCGGAAGCGAAGAAATCGTTGTCAACGGCGTAACTCAGTTTGGAGACGCTGAGACAGTCTTCAGTGCGACAATGCTCAAAATGTACCCGGCCTTCATCGGCGGAATCTTCCTCTGTGCAATTCTGGCCGCTTCAATGTCTACAGCTGACTCTCAGCTTCTTGCGGCTTCAAGTGCCGTCGCTCAGGACATTTACAAGGGAATCATCAACAAAAATGCAGACGAAAAGACAGTTTTGAACGCAAGCCGCTTCATGGTTTTCCTTATCGCTCTGGTCGGTCTTTTGCTTTCCCTCAACCCTTCGTCTTCAATATTCGGTCTCGTTTCTTACGCATGGGCTGGATTCGGCGCTACATTCGGACCTCTGGTTCTTCTCGCCCTTTACTGGCGAAAAACGACCGCTAAAGGTGCGATTGCGGGTCTTATCACGGGATTCGTTGCCGTCATCTTGTGGCACAATGTTCCGGCTTCAGTTCACCCGATTTTCGGCCTCTATGAAATCTTGCCGGGATTTGCAATTTGTCTTTTGTTCACTGTCGTAGTTTCACTTCTCGACAAAACTCAGGACGAAAAAATGCTCGCAACTTTCGATGCATATAAGGCAATGAAAGACTAACAAATATCACCAAAACAAAAACAAGCTCCCGGTGGGAACATGGCACTAGAATCCACGGTTGTGCGTATAAGGTATCTGACTCGCTACGCTCGCACGCACAAAGTGGATTCGTGCCATAACCCCACCTACGCTTGTTTTTGCATTTACTGACGAATTGTTCGACTTATCAACATAGGAATCACAGTGAATATAATCACAAGAAGAATCATAATCAGGGCGTAGGCGTAAATTTCTGCATACTCGTTGAAATAAGCGCTTGAATAAACTGCCTTTCCCAGCGAATTCTTTGTCTGCACCAGATATTCCGTCGTAACGATGATTTTAATTCCCATTCCGACAGCGTTAATATAAGCCTGCCTGATATAGCCCGCCATCATCGGAAGATAAACGGAAAACAAAACTCTCAGCGAAAAATTAGTGTTGATTTTATAGACATCAATGAGTTCCCGGTCAATATTAACGCAGCCCTCGCAAGCGGCCTCACTTAACAGCGGAATCAGAATCATACAGGAAGCAATGTAAGGGACCCGGCTGTATTTTGTAAGGACCATGATTATGACCACAAGGACAATCATCGGAATCGATCGGAGCATAATCATAAGCGGGGAAAGCAATTTCCTCACAAAGGGACACAAGCCCTCCAAAAGCCCGACAGAAATACCTATAACTGTTGAAAAAAGAAGGGAAATAAAAAGATGAAGAAGGGTTGTAAAAATAAGGTGATAAGTGCGGGCGTTTGCAAGAAGACGGAAAAAGGCCCGCAAAATTTCAAAGACCCCCGGAAAGACAAGGGAATCACCCTTTGTCATTCCGAGAAATTGAATCACAAGCCCTACTAGAAGAAGGCCGAGACAAAAAATGACAGTATTTTTGAGCCTATTCCCCATAGTAGAAGTCATCTGCAGGAATTGCGCCGCCATACTGTTTCAAATCGATTTGAGCGACAGTCTCTACCTGGAATTTCGCATCTTTTGCAGCCATGTAGCGGATTGCACAATTCGGAATCGCACTCTCAGCGACTTTCACATTCGGCAAGATTTCAAGGGCAACAGCGGCCTTTGAAATTGCAGGAAGGTCAGAAGTACATTTTTCGCATGATTCTTTCGCAAGCACCAGATATTCCTTTACGGCCTCCGGATGCTTTTCAAGAGTGTCAGCCTTCACAAAAAGGCCGGCCTGAGCAAATCCGTCAAATCCAGTGGCTTTTTTGTACAAGTCATTGAGTGAATAAGAAACGATTTTCGAATTCTTGATTTTTGCTGCTGTAAGGGCTGGCTCTGCCGTAAGAACGATTGCCTCAGCATCAGAAAGAAGAAGGCTCTGTGTGTTCGCAGCCCCAGCAAGATAATTCACGCTTTTGGCGGAAATCTTGTTTTTTTCGAGGACTGAAAGTGCTACAGAAGCGTTGATTGTGTTCTCACCAAAAAGCGTAATTCCGGATTTTTTTATGTCCTTGAGCTTGAAATTCTTTTTCTGTGATGCGAAATAAAGATTTCCCCAGGTAACGACAGCCGCCAGTTTGTAAGAAGACTTGCCCATCTTATAGAGCTTTGCTCCGGCGTTTATCGGTGCGATGATGAAATCAGCCTTTCCAGATGCAAATTCCGCTGCGATTGTGTCAGCCGCAACATAAGTGTAATTCTCAGGATTTTTCTGAGCGAGGGAAGCAAGAGCAAGGGCTGGAGCCCCGTTCGGTGACGAAACTTTGATTGCGTAGTCATCTGCAAAAAGAGAAGCCGCAAACAAAATTGAAGAAATAAAAAGTGTAAATATTTTTTTCATAATGAAGAAATCATAAACTTAGTAAATTGTCGGGTCAAGTGATTAGGGATAAGGGGCGAAGCCTCGCCCCTAGGCTCAACTAAAGTTTCGCCATACCCCACTCTCCTAGGGGTAAACCCCTAAAACCCCTATTTCCTTGTTACATTGTCGCCGTAGATTGTCTTCCAGTCGTCCCGCATTGAGACCGGAATCCAGCTGTTCTCGGCAGAAGCCTGCTTCATTTTGTCAGCTTTTTCCATGTTTCCGTACTCACGAACCAGGTCATCGCACATCAGCATGAAAGCAAGCGATTTGTATTTGTTGTCGTTGATTGAGTAGTTGAGCATGCTTGCGTCTGTTCCGCTGTTACCAAAAGCAAGGACCGGTTTTTTGCCGATCTCACGCACAATTGTAACAACTTTGTTCATCTGAAGATTCTTAACGATGCTTGCCCCGCCAAAAATAAGCTCGTCGCCAGCCATGAATGTGTAGGAAAGACCGTCTTTGTCGCCCTGGCCTTTGCAAATTATTGTCGTGTCAGAACCGATAATCTGACTTGCCGGAAGATGAAGATTCTCGTAAACGAGAGGACGAATCAAAATCCTGTCAGAGCCGCTGCTTACATAAACCGTAAAATCATTTTCTGTAAGAAATTCAACGACCTGAACCATAGGTTTGTAGAAAGTCTCGCCCCGCTTCATTCCGTTGAATCCAGGCTGGTCTGTGTTCATGAAGCCGCGGACAAAAGAATCAAATTCTTCGAGAGTCATCCCGGCATAAGCCGATGCAACAACAGCTTCCCTTTCGGCACCAAGCGGCATATATTTATGCTCGTTTCGTGAATCAAGAGCGGCCTTTTTCTGAGCCTCAGTTGCCTTGTCCTTGAAATTCGGGTCGTCAAGAACACGGTAGTCGAAAATCTGCTGATCAAAATAGGTCGGATCAGTCTCAAGAATCAAAGTTCCGTCCAGATCGAAAATTGCTATACGATCCTCAACAGGGATAAAATCAGGTGATTTTTCATCGGTGACAGTTTTCATGTAGTCAATCAGAGCCTGTTTTGCAGGAGCCGTGTCAGTCCACAATGAAAGCGGATTAGGATTTTTTGCCTTCTTTGTTGTTTCTGGTGCACGACAGCAAGAAACGAGGGCAATGCTGACCAAAGCTAGCGTTATGAGTGTTTTAAAAGATTTTTTCATTTTAGTTCTCCTAAGATTCTTTATTTTATCTTAAAGTATTTCTAAAATTCAAGAGTCTTATTTCGCTGCAATGAAAATCGCCCGCATGTCATCTTCATAAAGGACTTTTGCGCTTCCGACATGACCACCTGTTGCGATTGCGCACTTTTTGGCAAGCTCGTCAATCTGCTCGTCCGTCGGTGTAATTCCGAGTTCCCTCATATTCGTCGGCATTTTGATTTCCCGGTAGAAATTCTCCATAGCCTCGATTCCTTTGAGGGCAATTTCTTCATCAGAACCGGAATTCGGAACATTCCAGACATTAAGGGCAAATTTCTTAAATCGATGCAAACATTCCTTGTAAACATAGCGGGCCCAGCTTCCCCAGATTGCAGCCAGGCCTGCCCCATGTGCGACATCGAACATTCCGCCAAGCTCATGCTCCAATCGATGGCTGGCAAAATCGTTCCCGCCGTTACCAAGGCCCGTCAAGTCATTATGGCTCAAACTGCTTGCCCACATGATTTCAGCCCGGGCATCGTAGTCCTTGGGATTTTTGAGCAGAATCCGCGTGTTTTCAATCACAGTCCGCATGAGGCCTTCTGCGATTGAATCAGTAAGCTCCATGTTTCCCTGACTTGTGAAATATCGCTCCATCGTGTGCATGAGAATGTCTGTTGAGCCGCACATTGTCTGATACTCAGGCAAAGTCATTGTAAGCTCAGGATTCATAATTGCAAATTTCGGACGGCATGTGTCGGAATTGCTGCCTCGCTTTTTCCATCCGTCCTCATTGGTGATTACCGCACTGTTACTCATCTCGCTTCCTGCGGCCGCAATCGTAAGAACTACGCCAACCGGGAGACAGGCTTTCGGCTGATTCTTCCGCTCAAAAATATCCCAGACATCAAAATCGTTTGCACAACCATAGCCAATCGCCTTTGCGCTGTCGATTACAGAACCACCGCCCACAGCCAGAAGAAAATCCACACCCTCCTTTTTGCAGAGAGCGATTCCTTCACGAACGAGAGACAAGCGGGGGTTAGGCACGACACCGCCAAGCTCAACATAAGAGATTCCTGACTCATAAAGCGACTTTTTTACACGGTCAAGAAGACCAGTCTTTTTAACGCTGCCACTACCATAATGAAGCAAAACTTTTTTGCAGTCCTGGGCTGCTACAAGAGCACCAACCTGAGATTCAGTGCCCTTACCAAATACAACTTTCGTCGGTGCGTAGAAAGTGAAATTGTTCATCAGAAGCTCCTTTTTTTGGATTCTCTTATTTCAGAATCTCATCCGCAAGTTTTTCCAGCTGCGAGACAGTTTCAGCGGTCATTGAAATCTTTACGCTGACTTTACTTTCACAAATCGTGATATTCTTGCTTTCTGCAAACATGGCGGCCATTCCTTTGTTTGCCATTGGTGCCCAGCTGCCGTTCTCGATGAAGGCAATTTTTCGATTCTGGTAGTTCCGCTCGATAAGATGGTCGATGAATTCCCTCATTGTCGGGAAGATTCCGCCGTTGTAGGTCGTTGTGGCCAGAACGAGCTTACCGTAACGGAAGGCATCTTCAACGCACTCGTAGGTGTCTTCCCGTGCAAGGTCGGAAATTGCGACTTTGGGGCAGCCTTTTGCTCTCAGGATTTCGGCCAGCTTTTCAGCGACGGCTTTTGTATGTCCATAAACCGAAGTATAGAGAAGACAAACGCCCTCGCTTTCTACGCCATAAGAAGTCCAGATATTATAGAGGCGGACAGCTTCTTTTGCTTCATCTCCGTGCAAAACCGGGCCGTGAAGGGAACAAATATGCTCAATCTGGCAAGACTCAGCTTTTTTGAGGGCTGCGGCGGCATTGGCTCCAAATTTTCCGACGATTCCGAAGTAGTAACGGCGAGCTTCACAAGCCCAGCCTTCCGGGTCTTCAACATCATTTGCGCCGAATTTACCGAAAG
>CAMOEE010000092.1 GCA_946611835.1 uncultured Treponema sp.
ACTTGCCTCGCAAGTTTTTTCGCCTTCGGCGACCGGCTCCCTACCTATTGCCCCTGTTTACTTGAATCCACCTGACATTAGATTCTTTTTATAGAAACGGTTGACCAAAAATTATCTTAATTATAGAATACTATATGATTCAAGCAGAAAAATTTGATTCACCATTCAAGGGGCGCTCGCTTCTTACCTGGCTGGACTACGAGCCGGAAGAAATTTTACAGTTCCTTGATTACGCATTTTTGGTCAAAAAACAATCTCACGCCGGTGAAGTCCACCAGCGATTCTTAGGTAAAACAATCGCCCTTATTTTTGAAAAACGCTCAACCCGTACGCGCTCGTCATTTGAGACGGCTTTCGGCGAGGAAGGCGGACATCCGGTTTTCATGTCCACGCAGGACATCCAGCTTGGCGGAAAGGAAAGCGTAAAGGACACGGCCAGAGTCTTGGGCCGCATGTTCAGCGCCATTGAATTCCGTGGCTTCAAGCAGGAGCATGTAAAGCAGCTGGCAGAATTCTCAAAGGTTCCTGTCATCAACGGCCTTACGGACGACTATCACCCGACCCAGGCGCTCGCTGACATTATGACCCTCAAGGAGAATTTCGGAAAGCTCAAGGGGCTCAAATGGGCTTTCTGCGGAGACGGACGCAACAATGTGGCCCGTTCCCTCATGATTATCTCGGCCAAACTCGGAATTGACTTTGCAATTTACTCTCCGAAGGAACTTTTCCCGCCTAAAGACATTCAGGACATATGTGCACCAATCGCAAAAAAAAGCGGTGCAAAAATTGAAATTTCAAGTGAAATTTCAGTTGTAAAAAACGCTGATTGCCTTTATACTGATGTGTGGGTTTCTATGGGCGAAGAATCGCTCAAAGAGGAACGGACAAAGCTTCTTTCGCCTTATCAGGTAAACAAAGACTTAATGGCGGCTACAGGCAAGAGCAATACAATTTTCATGCATTGTCTGCCTGCTGTCATCGGTCAGGAAGTTACCGAAGAGGTTTTTGAAAGTCCTGCAAGCAAAGTGTGGGACGAAGCCGAAAACCGCAAGCATACTATCAAGGCTATTATGCTGGCGCTCATCTAAGGCGAATCTGGCAAACAAACTGGTTCAAAAGGAGTTGTTATATGAAGAAATTTCTAGTTTTGTCGGCATTGATTCTCACAGGAGCTATTTTCTCAGCTTCTGCAATCGAAAAAGCAGACTACAAATATGAGTACAAGGAGTCTAAGCTCTCTTATCACAGCGTTCAGGTTTACAAGGTACTTGATCACCGGGATGCTTACATCGTAATGTACGCAAAAGGTCATCGTGATGTTGGAACAATTTCGGTTCCAAAAAAATGGTACGCAAACGCTGCTACAGCAGATTCAAAGCTTTCTTTCCGTGCCCTTCCAAAAGGAATGTATCCTTACATGACAGTCTTCAAGAGAGACGGGCAGTTTGACCGTGTAATGCTCACATTGCCAGTTTCAAGAGACAATCCTGTATGGGGAGTTGCAGACAGTACTCATAAAGTTGAGGATGCTGACAAAGAGACTTTTGATATCGTCTACTAGTTCATATCTATAGATTTCTTTAAAGGGCTGTCCTAAAACAGCCCTTATTTTGTTTTAAACGGAGCAAAACAATGCAGATTATTTCAGATGCAAAAATCAAAGAATTCAAGAATTTTATTGCAGGTCACGACTTTTTCTATGTTGCAGGTCACAAAGACCCGGACGGAGACGCAGTTTACAGCTGTCTTGCGATGTCAGATTTCCTGACGGCACAAGGAATAAAACACCAGCTGATTTCGGCAGGTCCTTTCAAACGGCCCGAGATTCGTGCAAAAGCAAAATTCTTCTCGAACGAGATGACATTTCTTTCTGAGCCGGAACGCAAAAAAGCGGGTCTTTTGATTCTTGACTGCTCGGAGATGTCACGGCTTGGCGAAATCGAGGGTGACATCAACGGCTTGGATACATTCATAATCGACCACCACAAAACGGCAGAAGCAAGTGAAAACTGCATTATCGACCCGACTTCCCCTGCCACAGCCTGTCTCGTCCAGCAGATTTACGAAAAGGTTCTCGGAAAACTCCCAAAGCAGACCGCAGAATACCTCTTTTTCGCCCTTTCCACAGACACGGGATACTTCAGGTTCCTCAACACTGATTCGGCAGAGGTTTTCATTCAGGCCTCACGCCTTGTTGAGGCTGGTGTAAATCCCCGCAAGACTTACGACGAAATCACAGGCGGAAAACCATACTCAACCCGCAAGCTCCTTGGAATCATGCTCGACCGAGTTGAGAGACGATACGGAAACAAGCTCGCCGTCACTTATGAAACGATGGAAGATACAAAAGCCTGGGGGCAGGAAGGCCGAGACTCAGACTCGCTCTACTCGCTTCTTCTCTCAGTAGACGGTATTGAGGCCGTACTTTTCGTCAGGCAGGACACGGAGCTCACCTGCACATGCGGTTTCCGTTCCCGTGACAAAGTTGATGTAAGCGCAATCGCCGCAAAATTCGGCGGCGGCGGCCACAAGAATGCGGCAGGATTAAGCATTGACGGAAAGATTCCGGATGTTCTGGAGAAAATCTGCGCAGAATTCAAGAAAGTTCTGTAAAAAAATCTCAAACAACACATACTATCATATCCAGATAAAATCCGCAGAAATGAAGTGCTCGTTTCTTGCGGATTTTTTTTGTAATGAAAGACTTTTCAGATTTTGAATCCTGTGTGAATTTGTTGGATTTAGTTAGATTTTGTGAGATTTAGTTAGATTTTGTGAGATTTAGTTAGATTTTGAGAGATTTTGAGAGATTTTGAGAGATTTTGTGAGATTTTGAGAGATTTTGTGAGATTTTGTGAGATTTTGTTAGTTTTTGTTGGATTTTATTATTTTTTACCATTTTTTTCTGTTTTTCAATCATTTTTACAAGTTGGCACGCTTATTGCTTATAGAAAAAATCGGAGGAAACATGAAAAAAGTAAGAATCAATGATTTACCAAAAGCTATAGCCGAGAAGCAGTTATCAAAGAAGGAGGCAGTCAACATAATCTGGATTGAACTTTACACTCATCCGATAAAATACGGTCTTGTTCATTTTTCTGAAGACCAGAAAAGTGATTTTCTTCTGGGAATGCATAAAATCTTCGAGCGGCTTTTCGACAAATTCATTCCAGGAACCCTTACCTTCCAGGCTTATCTTATGGGCTGCGTGTCAAATTACAAGATGAGTTTTCTCAGGCGTCAGGCCGAACGGGAAACAAAGAGAAAGACACTGAACGCCTATCTCCTTTCAGAATTTGAGGAAAAAGAGCAGAAATACAACATAGGACTTCCAGAAGATGACGAGAATTTACCTCGGGCAACAAAGACACTCGCCGAGATTGCAGAAAAACAAAAGGGGACAAGCGCCGAAAAAAGATGTCAGAGAGTAGCAGAGCTTACGGCACTCGTTCTGATGATGAAGGCCTGCAAAGATATAGACGACGACACGATAAATTCAGTCAGCAAGTTCACGGGAGTCGATAAGGCATTGCTTTTGGAAAAAGTCCAGGAACTGAAGGAATCCATGCAGAAAAAGGAAGAACACAGTCAGGAGCTGATATCCAAGCGGAACAATGCCTTTTACTTTCACCGCAAATACATGCAGGAGATGCTCTCCCCATCCTCAGATGGCTCAAGACTGGAAACACTGCGGTCCAGATACGAGAAACAGACCCGGAAATGGAAGATTCACAATGAGGCCCTTTCTTTAAGGGCAAGCACGCCTTCTAACGAAGAAATAGCAAGAATTCTCGGACTCAAGCCCCGGACAGTCTCTTTTTACATAAATCATGCGAAGAAAAACAGCTTTCTAGACTCATAGGGCCCGATTCTGTATTATTCTTCTCATGGAAAAAAAACGACTATACCTGGCATCAGGAAACAAACACAAGCAGCAGGAGATGCAGCAGATTCTGCCGGATTATGAAATCAGGATTCCAAGCGACGACGGGATCGACTTTGACCCGGTCGAGGACGGAAAAACATTCTACGAGAACAGCCTTATTAAAGCCCGGGCGCTATTTGAACTGGTACATGAGCCTGTTATAGCTGATGATTCGGGAATCTGCGTCGAAGCCCTGAAGGGAGAGCCTGGGATTTTTACATCAAGATACGCAGGCCCTGACTACCCTCACGGAAGACCGGACGGAAAGAAAATCAGCCAGGACGAGCAGAATAAGTACCTGATTGGGCAGCTCAATGCCACGGGAGCAAAAAACCGGAACTGCCACTACACATGCGCCATGGTACTTCTCCTAAATCAGGACAGGTTCTTCGTAGCTCAGGAGACATTCGAGGGAGAGCTGATCGGCTCAATCGAGGAGCAGGCAGGAAGCGGAGGATTCGGTTACGACCCTATAGTATGGCTTCCCCAGTACAAAAAAACCGTCGCCGAAATTTCTGCAGACGAGAAAAACAAAATCTCCCACCGGGGAAAAGCCGTCAGGGCAATCGCAAAAATACTGGAATCGCTTGAATTTTAGTCATTTGGCGTATTTTTCCCCAAACTTTAGAAAAAAAATTTAAAAAAAATGAATTTTTTTACTAAAGTTTCTAATGACCATAGCCGATAACAATAAGGACAAGCTATGTTCGGTACAGCTTCGTAGAAGAATTCTGAACAAGTGCGTCACGAAAAAGGAGACGGATGTAGCCTTGTAATACTGAAGTTTCCTTTTTCAACAGACCGAAAAGGATTTTGGTCTGAAAGACATTTCCACGGAGGAAAAAACTATGGTCATTAACCACAACATGTCCGCAATGTTCGCCAACCGCAATCTCGGCGTAACAAGTTCCGGTCTTACAAAAGACATGGAAAAACTCTCTTCAGGCGAAAGAATCAACCACGCAGGTGACGACGCTTCAGGATTGGCAGTATCTGAGAAGATGCGCAGCCAGATCCGAGGTCTCAATCAGGCTTCTCAGAACGCTCAGAATGGTATCAGCTTCATCCAGGTAACAGAAGGTTACTTGCAGGAGACAACTGACATCATGCAGCGACTCCGCGAGCTTGCAGTACAGTCATCTAACGGTATCTATTCGGATGAAGACCGTATGCAGATTCAGGTAGAAGTCTCACAGCTTGTTGCAGAAGTTGACCGAATCGCCTCACAGGCTCAGTTCAACGGCATGAACATGCTCACAGGACGCTTTGCACAGTCATCTGGTGAAAACTCAACAACCGGCTCAATGTGGTTCCATATTGGAGCTAACATGGACCAGCGAATGCAGGTTTACATCGGAACAATGACTTCTGCAGCTCTTGGCATCCGAGACGTCTCTACAGAAGAGGTTATGAGCATCGCTGCACCAGAAACAGCAAACCGCGCAATCGGCACACTCGATGAAGCTCTCAAGAGAATCAACAAACAGCGTGCAGACCTCGGTGGCTACCAGAACCGCATGGAATATGCAGTAAAGGGCCTCGACATCGCAGCTGAGAATCTTCAGGCTTCAGAATCACGCATCCGCGACACCGACATGGCAGAGCGAATGGTCGAATTCACAAAGAATCAGGTTCTTACACAGTCTGGAACTGCTATGCTTGCTCAGGCAAACAATCAGTCTCAGAATGTCTTGTCTTTGCTTCGATAGTGCATTATAATGATCGTTGAAAGAGTCCTTTTTAAGGCTTTTTCAACGATTAGCGCGATGTTTTTGCTTCTACCCTCTTTATTTTCATCAAACATCCCGTTACAATGAAGCAATCAGAAGCAGTTAAACCGTGATTTTTCTCTGCTTCTTTTAGCCATATCAGGCATGAATTTAGACATGCCATAGTTCTTTGAAAATTGCTTTTCATGCTTTCTGTGACAGCGTAAGCTGATGTTGATTTTCCGTCGTAAGGCGGAGCTTTTCAATATCGTCTCCCGCTGTACAAGGTCTAAATCGCTGTCGGGGGCGCAAAAACCGGCAGCCGCCTGCACAGATCGGGACATACAACACGATGTTGTATCTGTCTTTTTTTTATCATGGAGGGCACAAATATGGTAATTAATCACAACATGAGTTCTTTGTATGCTAACCGCACATTGGGCGTTTCTAACGACCAGTTGATGGGTAACATCGAAAAACTCAGTTCAGGTCAGCGCATTAACAAAGCTGGCGACGATGCTTCAGGATTGGCAGTATCTGAGAAGATGCGCAGCCAGATCCGCGGATTGAATCAGGCTAACCGAAACATCCAGAATGGTGTTTCATTCATTCAGTCTACAGAAGGATACTTGGCAGAGACCACAGACATCCTTCAGCGAATCCGAGAGCTCGCAGTTCAGTCAGCTAACGGTATCTATTCAGACGAAGACCGCATGCAGATTCAGGTAGAAGTTTCACAGCTTGTTGCCGAGGTTGATCGCGTTGCTTCACAGGCACAGTTCAACGGAATGAATATGCTTACTGGTGGTTTCGCTCAGAGTTCAGACCGTGTTATGCAGTTCCAGATCGGAGCAAATGTTGACCAGAACGAACGTGTATATATCGGCACAATGACTGCTCAGTCACTCGGGCTCATGGGAGCACAGGGCAACGAAGAAGGAATTGGTATCGGAACACCAGATACAGCCAACATGGCAATCGCTACTGTAGACGAGGCTCTCAAAACAGTCTCTAAACAGCGAGCTGATCTTGGCGCATACCAGAACCGCTTCGAAATGGCTGCAAGTGGCATCAATGTTGCTGCCGAGAACCTTCAGGCTGCTGAGTCACGCATCCGCGACACAGACATGGCTTCTGAAATGGTTGAGTACACAAAAAATCAGATTCTTACACAGTCTGGTACAGCTATGCTCGCACAGGCAAACAGCCAGTCACAGAATGTATTGGCTTTGCTCCGCTAGGATAGCAAAAACAAAAATCGCTTGAGTCTTACGGTCAAAAGAGACTTCTGGATGTTGTCTTTTCGCAAGGCACAAGCGTAAGAGGAAGAGGTGCGCCCCTTTTCCTCTTTATTTCAGGAGGAAACAGCCCATGAATACAATCAATTCAGTCGGGCAGAATTTGGCAATGGATGGCCACTTCGCGTATAACTCCGGTGCAGCTCAAGCTGTAAAACAAACCGCAGAACCTATAAAACCTGCGGAAGTTCCAATGGCAGATGCTGCCCAAGTGGTACAGAACATTACAAATAATCTTGCCCAGGTCAAGGAAGATGCTAAACAACTTCAGCGCTTGTCTGATGTCGTTATGGGGCGAAAAGTCCTGTTCAGCGTCAATCAAGAGCTAAATCAAGTTGTAGTTTCTATCGTTGACCCGTCAACAGATAAAGTCATCAAGGAGATTCCGTCCGCAGACTTGCAGAAACTAAAGGTAAGGATTCGAAAGACCATAGGTCTTTTGTTCGACGAAATGATCTAATCATCCGTCAACCTTGCAATCTACTTGATTAATTTTGGTTTTCTGTAATCTGAGGGGATATTACTATGGCTGAAATTTCAATACCTGGAGTCAGTGATAAATATAAGACCAATGATTATATTGAAGCACTGATTAAAAAAGAGCGGATTCCTCTCACTCGTGAGCAGGAATCGCTTGACAGGTACAAAGAGCAGCAGAGCGCATGGCGCGGCGTAAACCAGAAGATGTCCGCTCTCCGCGACAGCACGAAAACACTCTACTCCTTCGAGAATCCTTTCAACAACAAACTTGCCAATTCTTCAGACGAACGGGCAATAACTGCCGAAGCCGGGAGGGAAGCGGCTGTTGAATCAATAAAAGTTGATGTAATAAAAGAAGCAACCACAGATCGTTTTCTATCAGGCGAAATCGAAAAATCTTCTCAAGTTCCAAAAGGAAAATACACCTTTCAGGTCGGTGAAAAAACAATCACTTTCAACTGGAAAGGCGGAAAAGTCACTGACTTCATAAATTCTCTCAACAAACGGGGCGCAAACACAATCAAGGCCTCTCTTGTCGGTATCAGCAACGGAAAATCATCCCTTCTCATCGAGTCACTCAAAACAGGCGACGACAACAACCTTATTTTCAAGGATGACGCCCTCACTTACGGTCTTGACAATAAAATCATCGAAAAAGACAAAAAGGATGTCACGCAGTTCGGAACGACACTTTCTGAATACGAAAGCCCTATTCCCGAAGAAAATCCGCCCTACACGGAGCAGGCTGGCATGCCTCCTGTCACAAAGACATTCATTTCTTTTGACGAAGAAGCAGAAAAAGTCATAGTCCCTCCCCGGAGCGGATTTACAATCAATATTCCCGAAGAATATCTCTCGATTCCAAGCGAAATCTTTGAATTCACCTACTCGACTCAGGAAGTCGAGGACATGACCGAGGAGCTTAACATAAAGCGTACTACCCGCCCGGAGCTTCCGGATGCAGGAATCGCAACATTCGAGACAATCACGGTTCAGAACGAACAGAGCGAGACGGATCTTCCGCCAGTTCCGCCTGAGCCTCTTGAGCCAATAGTCAATCATGCCGACTTTTATGTTCACAACAAAGACGGCTCAGAAAAAAAACTTCCAACTGAAGCCGTAACAGGAAACGCTGAGACAGGCGAAAAGACCGTCAGGGTCTCACTCAAGGAATATCCTGACATGGAGTCAATAGTCCTCCGCAACAGGAACACAGGCACACAGGTCTCATTCTCCCCTCTCTCGACCTACGACGAAAAAAAGAACCTCGGCTACGCCCCCGTAAACCCGATTTCAGTATCAGGGGATGCAGTAATCAAATACGAGGGCATCACGATTACCAGGCCCAACAACAAAATCGACGATGTGATTCCTCATGTTACTCTGAACGTTCACCAGCCGACGGAAAAAACAGCTACGATTGACATCACAACGGACAAGGAATCGGCCAAGAATTCCCTAATCGAATTCGTAGGACGCTACAACCAGGTTCTTGCCGAGATGACGATTTTGAGCGAGAACAAACCTGAAATCATCGCCGAGCTTGACTATCTCTCTGACAGCGAAAAGGAAGATGCGGAGAAAAAACTGGGAATGTTCCAGAACGACTTTTCCCTCACAAACGGAAAGGCCACATTGAGGTCAATAGTCACGGCCAGCTACAAGTGGTCCGACACGGCCAGTCTCACTATGCTCAACCAGATAGGAATCTCAAGCCGGGCATCCGGCTCTTCCGGTGGCTATGTGGCAAGCCAGATGCGGGGATACCTTGAAATCGACGAGAAAAAGCTTGACAGCGTGCTCGATGAAAACATGGACGAAATCAAGAATCTCTTCGGCTACGATTCTGACGGGGATCTTATAGTTGACTCAGGTATCGGATATGCGATTGACAAGCAGCTCACCAGCTGGGTTCAGAGCGGCGGAATCATAGCCACAAAGAACAGGGGCATCGACACAAAAATAAAGGCCTCCGAGACAAACATAAGGCGGCTGGAGACACAGATAAGCGCAAAAGAAGCCCAGCTCAGGAGCAAATACGGTCAGATGGAGGGTACGCTGAACAATCTCAATGCC
>CAMOEE010000093.1 GCA_946611835.1 uncultured Treponema sp.
AAAACGAGAATCTTCCGCCTTTTTACCGTTCATTCGATTACTGGCTCAATGTTTCGATTCTTCTCTTTTACCTTTGCGGCGAATCAGGAGGAACCGGCTGGCTAGTCACTTACTTTAAGGACACGGGCCTCATGGGGCAGACTTTCGCACAAATCAGCTCTTCCCTCATGTGGATTATGATTATGTTCGGGCGGCTGGCAGTAGCCTTCATCTCATCAAAAGTTAACAAGAATGTCCTGATAGTCATAATGGCTGCCCTTAACACGGCTTTTTTCATACTGATGATTGCGACAAGGTCCATGCCCCTGATTATCGCAGGTCTTCTTGGAACCGGCCTCAGCATGTCAGGCATCTACCCGACAACTCTCTCGACCATGCACCGCTCTTACAACTCCTCCCCCCTTGCAAGCGGATTCGCAATCGGAATAGCCGTAATCGGTGGAATCTCAATGCCTATTATCGTCGGTGCAATCGCAGATAAATACGGGGTTTCTCAGGGAATCAGTACGATAGCAGTCGCTTTGTCAGTAATGCTTATCCTTACAATCGTCAAACTCATACGGAGCAAGAAAATAAGCAAATCTTTGTAAATCATTAACAATCTCTTACCTTCTTCTAACAGCCCTCACAAGTTCAAGAGCTCGCACAGATTTATACTTATGGTATCTTACGAAGCGAGGTATTTTTATGAAAAAGAGGATTTTTGCACTTCTTACGGCGATTTTTCTACTTACAGCCTGCGACAATCAGATTGCAAGCAGCGATTCAGACACCTCCAGCTCATCTACTTCAGGGACGAGCACGACGACCTGGAAAAACGGAAGTTCAGGATCAGGCTCTTCAGGAACCGGTTTAGGAACAGGAACATCATCTTCTACAACCACCGCGACAAGCTCGACCAGCGCAACATTCACATACACAGAAGACACGAACATTTTTGAGGTCGATTCATCAGTATCCAGCGTTACAATCGAGGGACTTTCAAGCGGAAAGACAATCTACCTGACAAAAACGAACCCGACAAGCTCGGCAATCTCTTCTTCTTACACAAGATATGTCACGGGCGCAAGCGGAATATCACTTTCTTCAGGTGACAGTGAGGCCGGCTCATCAGGCACAAGCTCATCATCATCCGGCCACAGCCACCCCAGCCATAACTGCACAAGCCTTTCACTGAATCTCGCCCTTCCGCAGATTGAAGAGTCAGAATCTCGGGCAGCAAGCTCATTCCTCACAAAAGTCACTCCTGCAAGCTACACGGAAAGCGATGTGGGAAGCGCCACACGCTCAATCTACATAGACCAGGATTCTGACATATCGACTTTTGCATCAGAGACAGCCACCCTTCAGGCACTCGGCCAATACTGCTATGTCTGGGTCGTAAGCGACAACTGGACTTCATCTTCTGCCAGCGGAGAAAAAATCAACTCAGAGATTGCACAGAAAATCGCATCAAATTTCGACTCAATGTACCTTAAAATCAGGAATGTATTCGGCGAGGAATCAAACTACCTGACATCAAACACGAGCCTTACTTCTCAAATCGCAATGAGCGACTACAGCGAGACCGGAGAAATCGTCAACATAGTGATTTATGACATCGGAAAAGATTACTCGAACGGCACGAACTCAGGAAGCGTGGTCGGATATTTCTATGCGAAGGACTATTTTTACCTCTCAAATCCAAGCTCTGTCTACAAATACTCGAACAAGGGAAAATATTTCTATGTTGATGCCTACTATGCCGTCGCCTACACAAGCACGGTCTACTCAACCCTGGCCCACGAATTCCAGCACATGATTGACTTCGGCGTAAAATCAATGGAGAATGGTCTCGTAAGCTCGACATCCTGGAACGAAATGAAGTCTATGCTCTGCGAGGATATAATGCACTCAACTTTGTGCGAGCTTGACTCAGATTTCAGCGATGACGATTCCCCTGTCGCACGACTTCCTCTCTTCAACCGTCACTATTATGATGTCGGCCTGGAATACAAAGAAAGCAGCCCGGAAGTCTACTATTCTTATTCGAACAACTATGCCTTCGGCGCATGGCTCCTAAGAAACAATGGCGGTATTCCTCTCCTCAACGAAATGGCAACAAACTCATACACTGATGAAAAATCTCTCCTAAAGGCACTCAGCTCGACCGGAGCTGACTCAACAACAATGGAAGATTTGCTGAAGAATTATGCGGCAGCCTGCGTTTTGAGCAGCGAGGATTCAGGTTTTGCCACCCTTGTTTCGGATTCTCTCCTTACCCTGAACGGCTACAGCTACTCGCTGAATGCGATAGACTTATGGAACCTTGCAAGCGCCCTACCGGAAACATATTCCGAATGCAAGGAGTCGACCAGCTATTACAAATTCGACGGTCCTCTTCTCTACGGATACAGCTCACAGGTCGCCCTCCGTCCATACGGAATCAGCCTGCAAAAAGTGGGAAGCAGCACCAGCGACACGGTGACAATAAGCTTCAACACGAGCGGAATCTCCACGAGCCAGAGAGTATACCTGGTGGTGGAATAAAAACTATATATAGCGCCTTACACCATCTCCGCTTTTACACATAAAGAAACCTTGGAAAAGCTTCGCTTTTCCTGACGAGTTTTTTAGCTTTGCTAAAAAACTCGCGCAACTCCATCCCCACTTTTACACACAAAGAAACCGGCAGAATATCCTATCTTTTTCGTGTATTCTTTTTGCACATTTTCGATGAATGAGTCAACTTTATCTTTATGAACGAGAGCAATAGCACAGCCACCAAAGCCGGCTCCTGTCATCCTGGAGCCAAGACAGCATTCCTGTTTTTGAGAGGTCTCAGCCAGAGTGTCAAGCTCCGGGCCTGTCACTTCGTAGTCATTCTTGAGGGAAGAATGTGATGCGTTCAAAAGCTCTCCGAGTTTCTGTAAGTCACCGGCTTTCAATGCGGTCACGGCATCAAGGACTCTTCTATTTTCGTAAACACAGTGTTTTGCCCGCTTCTGAAGGACTTCATCAGTGATAAAAGACTTGACCTCTTCCCACTTCGACGGAGTAAGCTCGCATAAGGCTTTTACCCCCGCTCCATTATCATTGAGGATTTTCAGGGCCGCTTCACACTGACTCCTTCTTTCGTTGTATTTTGAATCGGAAAGCTTTCGCACCTTGTTGGTGTTCATAACGACGAAGCGGTAGTCTCCCAGCTCAAGAGGCGCATACTCGTATTCCAAAGTCGCACAGTCCAGCATTTCGGCTGTATTTTTCTTTCCTGTAGCGATTATGAACTGATCCATGATTCCGCAGTTAACGCCCATAAAATTATGCTCACTCATCTGGCCGAGTTTGGCAATCTCAATGCGGTCGATTCCAAGGTCAAAAGTGTCGCTCACGGCATAGGCAAAGCCACATTCAAGGGCTGAGGAAGAAGAAATTCCCCCGCCAGCCGGAACATTGCTGGCCATAAGAATTTCAAAGCCGCAGGGAAGTTTGTAGCCCTGGGCCTTAATCTGGCTCAAAATTCCGTTCAGGTAATTGGCATAGTCGTTTTTTTTGTCGTATGAAAAATTTTCTCCGATGTCAAACTCATAGCTTCCGGGAAAACGCAGGTCGTTATAGATGATTTTTGAATCAGAGCGCTTACGGATCGCAAGATAAAGATAGCGGTCAATAGCCGCAGGGAAAACCTTTCCGCCATTATAGTCTATATGCTCTCCGATGATATTGATTCTCGCCGGAGAAGCATAAACACGAACATCAGAAGTCTCTCCGCCATAAAGCTCAACAAACTCACCCGGTAAATCCTTCGGGTCATATTCCTTAGCAGTCAATCCCATAAAATTCCTCCAAGATGGAAGTTGAAAGTTGAAAGTTGAAAGTTGAAAGTTGAAAGTTGAAAACTCGGGACGAGCGAGCGAAGCAAGCAATGTCCCGTGCCTAACTTTCCGTTTTCAGTTTTCAGTTTTCATCTTTCAGTTTTCATCTTTAACACAGTCTTGTGCCAGTATTTTTCTCCGGGGCGCAAAATGCAGCTGGGAAAGTCCGGCTCGTTCATCGCATTTGGGAAGCGCTCGGTCTCAAAACAGACGGCATCGTGCCTTTTGTGAGTGACGCCACCCTTTCCACCTGCTCCTTCAAGAAAGTTTCCTGTATAGACATGAACTCCCCTCTGATTGGTGAACATTTCCATGTGAATGCCGCTTTCCTCGCTCCAAACCTCCCCCAGCCTGACAAGTTTTGTCTCGTCAGCATTGGTCACGAAGCAGTGGTCATAGCCGAAGGGATCATCTTTTTTTGTGAGTGCCGTATTCGCTCCGTCAGATTTCTCTGTTATAAGTTTTTCTATGTCCCGCCCGATTGTCTTTTCTTTCGTAAAGTCAAAGGCCGTTCCCGAAACAGGGACAATTTCTCCGGTGGGAAGAAGCTCGCCGTTAGCCCTCAAAAATTTATGGCAGTCAAGCTGCAGATGATGATTCAATATGCTTCCCTTTCCGTTCAGATTGAAGTAAGCATGATTAGTCAGATTGATTGGTGTTGCCTTGTCGCTTGTGGCGCTGTATTCCCAAATCAGCTCATTTTTGTCATTTAGCTTATAAATCACGCACAAATCAAGATTTCCGGGCATTCCCTGCTCGCCGTCAGGACTTTTTCGGGTAAATTTTACGCCCTCGCCCTCGCTGTCAGAATATTCTTCAGCCTCCCAGAGCATTTTTTCGTAACGGGTATTTCCGCCGTGAAGACAGTTTTTCCCGTCATTTTTGTCAAGGAAATATTCTTTTCCGTCGAGAGAGAACTTTGCCCCGGCGATTCTGTTTGCCACACGCCCGACAATTGCATTGTGAGAAGCTGTCCCCGCCTTCCAGCCTTCAAGACTGTCATAGCCCAGAAGAATGTCGATTTTCTCCCCTGACTTATCGGCAAGCAGGCCCTTTTTTGCCGGAACGAAAAGATTCGTAATGGTGCAGCCATAGTTCATCGCTGAGAACGAAACCTTTCCGTTAGAGACGATGTACAAACTGATTTCACCATCAATTTTTTTGATTTCTGTCATATTTTCTCTCCTTTTAGATACCAAGTGTATTCACAAATTTCATGAAAGCAGCCCTGCCCTCATCATTGTATTTATAGACTCCAGCATGTTCCAGAACCTTACCGAAGACTTGTCCTACCTCTTCCTTGAGAACTTCATCACACTGTTCCACGCTCATTTTCACAAAGTCATATTTCTGGCAGAGTTCTTTACACCAGTCAGCGTGCTTTGAAAGGCTCTCTATCGCAGAAATGTCTTTTCCACTACGAAGAGCCTCGTTCAAATCAGAAAGTTCTGCCTTAAGTCTTCCCGGAAGAATCGCAAGTCCCATAACTTCAATCAGGCCAATATTTTCCTTTTTGATGTGATGAAGCTCGGCATGAGGATGATAGACTCCAAGCGGATGCTCCTCAGTCGTGATGTTATTCCGCAAAACAAGGTCAAGCTCAAAATCTTGGCCACTTCTTCGGGCAATCGGATTGAGAGTGTTGTGTTTTTCTCCGTCAGTTTCGGCAAGGATGAAGACTTTTTCGTCTGTGTAGCCCCGCCACTTTTCCAGAACATGCTCGGCAAACTCAACAAGACGCTCTTTTTTCGCTCCCCGGACACGGATTACGCTCATCGGCCATTTTATGATGCCAAGTTTTAAGTCCTCAAAGCCTTTAACGCTGAATTCTGTTTCAACAGGAGCCTTAGCCATCGGGAATTCATACGCTCCGCCCTGAAAATGGTCATGTGTCAGAATCGAGCCTCCGACAATCGGCAAATCGGCGTTGCTTCCGAGGATATAATGCGGGAATTTTTCGACGAATTCCAGAAGACGCTCGAAAGTCTTTTTTGTGATTGCCATCGGACTGTGTTCATAATTGAAAACGATACAGTGCTCGTTGTAGTAGACATAAGGAGAATACTGAAAGCCCCACTTCTCGCCCGCAAGCTCAATCGGAATAATGCGGTGATTTTCCCGGGCAGGATGATTTATCCGCCCGGCATAGCCCTCATTTTCCTTGCATAAAAGGCACTTCGGGTATCCCGCCTGTTTCATGAGTTTTGCGGCGGCAATTGCCTTAGGGTCTTTCTCAGGCTTTGAAAGGTTAATCGTGATGTCGAGGTCGCCGTACGGAGTTTTTGAAATCCATTTTAAGTCCTTACAGACACGGTAACGGCGGATATAGTCCGAGTCCTGCGACAATTTATAAAAGAAATCAGTCGCCTCTTTCGGAGATTTTTTATAAAGCTCATTAAATTTTTTGATGATGTTACTTGGCCTGTCAACCATTACGCTCATAAGGCGGGCATCAAACAAATCCCGGTAAACAACTCCGTCACCCCCGATCAGCCCCTTTTCAACTGCATAATCAAGAATATTTTTGAGGATGTCCTCAAGGTCAGAAATCTCAACAGGTGGAACGGCAGAAACATCGCTGTCGTTGTCAAATCCGTCAAGCCCCAAAAGAAGAAGAAGCTGATTCTTGACGAAAACAAGGTCGTCTTTTTCAATAAGCCCAGCTTTAAGTCCATAAGAAGCAAGGCGGTTTATTTCATGCTGAATGGAAATGCTCATAGAAATATTGTCAAACTGATTGGGCAAAGTGTCAAGAGAAAAAAGGGAAAAATGATAGTAATACTATCAAAAAAAACTCCGCTTGTATGACTGGAATTGAAATTTCTCACAGAGAGCACAAAGAAATGTTTACAATACACAAAAAAAAGACCTCAATCCAACTGTTTCAACAATCAGATTGAGGTATAAAAATATCTTAGAACAAGAATTTCTCTGTGTTCTCTAAAACGCCGTGAGGAATTTTATTTCTGTGCTTCAATAGCGTCGATGTAAGAAAGGTTCAATCGTCCTTGTTTGTCAACTTCGAGAAGTTTTACAGGAATCTGCTGCCCCTCTTTGAGGACATCAGTAACCTTTTCTACACGGCCTCGTGAAAGCTTAGAGATGTGACAGAGTCCTTCTTTGCCTGGCAAGATTTCAACGAAAGCTCCGAATTCCATGATTCGTTTTACAGTTCCGTTGTAAATTACGCCGACTTCCGGATCCTCACAGATGCCTTTGACAGCCATCTTAGCTTCCTCGGCAGATTTTCCAGTTTTACCGTAAATCTGAACAGTTCCGTCGTCCTCAGTGTTGATTGTAACACCGTACTGAGCGCAGAGAGCCTTGATGTTCTTTCCGCCTGGTCCGATGAGAGCACCGATCTTATCCGGAGCAATCTTCATTGTGAGGATTTTCGGAGCGAATGGGCTGATTGGCTGAGGCTTATCAATGCACTTCTCCATGATTGAAAGGATGTGCAATCGGCCTTCTTTTGCCTGTGCAAGGGCGTTCTTCATGATTTCAGTTGTAACACCGGCAATCTTGATATCCATCTGGAAACCTGTGATACCGTCTTTTGTACCTGCTACCTTGAAGTCCATGTCGCCCAGGTGATCTTCTTCACCGAGGATATCAGAAAGAATCTTGTATTTTCCGTAAGGATTGTCACCCTCTGGTTCTGTGATAAGACCCATTGCGATACCAGCGACCATTTTTTTCATTGGAACGCCAGCTGCCAAGAGTGAAAGACAGCCACCACAAGTTGAAGCCTGTGAAGATGAGCCGTTTGATTCCATAATCTCAGAAACGACACGGATTGTGTAGGGGAATTCTGACATTGGAGGAATCATCGGAGCCAATGAACGGCGGGCCAAGTTTCCGTGACCGATTTCTCGGCGGCCTGTTGTCAGGCGGCCTGTCTCACCGACTGAATATGGCGGGAAGTTGTAGTGGAGGATGAAGTTTTCGCTTCGCTCTCCATCGATGTCGTCAAGAACCTGTGCGTCAAGGGCAGTTCCCAAAGTTGTGACAGCCAGAGACTGTGTTTCGCCACGAGTGAACAAAGCTGAACCATGTGGACGAGGAAGGACGTTAACTTCGCAAGTGATTGGCCGGATTTCGTCGCATTTTCGACCGTCGATTCGAATACCCTTGTCAAGGATTGATCTACGGAGAAGATTGTACTGGATGTCATCGAAGCAGGCATCAAAGAGCTTTTTCTGGATTTCGTCAGCAAGCTGCTCAGCATGATTTGCCACAACCTGCTTTTTAACCTCAGAAATTGCCTTGCCACGGTTCATTTTACCGTCCTGGAAGCAAGCCTTTTCGAGCAATGGAGTTGCCTCAGCGATGATTGCATCTTTGTTCTCAAGCTCTACGTTGAGTGGAGCGAGAGGAAGCTTTTCTTTGCCGCATTTTGCGACAAGCTGCTCCTGGAGTTCACACATTGCCGTGATGAAGCCCTGTGCCTTTTCGAGAGCTCCCAGCATGATGTCCTCAGAAACTTCGTTAGCACCACCCTCAACCATAGTGAAGCCGTCTTTTGTACCGGCAACTACGATTTCAAGCTGAGCCTTTTCCTGCTGCTGGAATGTCGGATTGATGACATACTCGCCGTCAATGTAAGCGACACGAGCCGCAGCGACAGGTCCATGGAAAGGAATGTCAGAAATTGAAACAGCTGCAGATGAAGCCACAACTGCAAGAATATCAGGCGGATTGATTCCGTCTGAAGAAACACATGTCGGAACAATCTGAATCTCTCGTCCGAAAGAAACTTCAAAGAGAGGACGCATAGGGCGGTCTATAAGGCGGCTGACCAAAATCTCTTTATCCTTTGGACGACCTTCTCGCTTAATGAATCCGCCAGGAATTTTACCAGCTGCATAGTATTTTTCGTTGTACTCAACGGTAACAGGAACGAAATCCAAGCCCTCTTTTACCTCAGAAGAACAACAAACAGTTGCAATGATTGCACTACCCGCATACTGAGCGTAGACACAACCATTTGCCTGTTTGCCGAGTTTACCAGTCTCAAGGATAAGTTCGGAATCTCCAATTTTGTAGGTTACTCTTTCTACAGACATAATTTTACTCCTACACACATCACTACATCCGATGTATGCTTTAAATATAATAGCTCTATAATTTTAAACTATAACATGATAATAATCAATGCAAAAGTTTTAAAAAAGGGACAAAAAAAATCCCACCAGGACTTGCCTGATGGGACTGTAAGATTCAGCTTATTTTCGGAGACCGAGCTCTTTGATAAATGCACGGTAACCTTCGAGGTCTTTTCTCTGGAGATATTTGAGAAGAGAGCGGCGAGCACCGATTACTTTGAGCAAAGCTCGTTTGCAGTTTGTGTCTTTCGGGAAGTTCTGAGTGTGTGTTGTGAGCTGTTTGATTCGCTCTGTGAGAAGAGCAATCTGAACTCGTGTGTTACCTGTGTCGGCCTCGTTTGCGCCGAATTTACTGACTACTGCAGCTGTTGTTTCTTTTGTAAGTGCCATTACTTACTCCTTAAAAAATAAAATTTTCCTGGCTTATAAGAACTGAACTGACCGAACAAAGCCACTGATTAAATTATCAGAGAATGCGAGGCGAAGATTCCCATTCTCTAATGTACAATCAGA
>CAMOEE010000094.1 GCA_946611835.1 uncultured Treponema sp.
TCCAAGAAAACAGGTTTGAAGAATATAGAACGAATTTCTTGAAGCGATACCATTCGGACGCATGGAAAATTAGGAATTAGGAATTAGGAATTAGGAGTTAGAAGTTAGCAGAGAGCAGGGAGCAGGTAGGAGGGAGCAGGGAGGAGTTGGGGGCTGCCGTGCTACTTCGCTTCGCTCCGTAACGCAGCGGCCGGGCTTTTCAGGGTTCCGCTATCGCTCCATTGCCTTACGGCAACGCTTCGCGCCCCTACAATCCCTAGCCCGGGCAATTTTTGGGAGTTTTGATGAAAAAGATTGTTTTACTTTTGGCTGGATTTTTTTTCTCTTTGAATGTGTTTGCCCAGGAAGGGCCTGCTTCAGATTCTCAGGCGGAATCTTCCGCAGTGGAAGCTGAGTCTTCTTCTGAAAACGCATCTTCTGACTCTCTCGGCTCGGCTCTGCCTTCTGACTCAGACTCTGACAGTGAAATCGACGCACTTTCAGGGGCAGCTCCTTCAACAGCCGGAGAAAAATCAGGCGAAAAAGAATCCCTGGGCGGGGTGAGCGAGGTTCCTGCAAAAAAACGCCCGAAGACTCCCGATCCCGAAAAAATCACCGAGCTTGACAACACGGATCCTGAGGGAAAAGAAAAAAATGCCGAAGTCCTGAAATTCGGCCTTGAAGAAGATATTTCTGACCTCCTTGACAAAATGCTTCAGAAAAAAGATGTCCGCTTTGTAAACGAAGCCTACGATTTGTTTCAGGAAACAAAATCAGTTTCAATCCGGGAGAAAATCCTTAATTTTTTCAAGCAGATTGAAGACCCCTGTCTTGAAGATTACGCCGTCACGATTCTAAATGACCCTTACGACGAAAAAACTTCCACCGTAAACGCCTGTTTTTCCTATATTCAGGCCATGAAGACAAAAGCCGCCCTCCCGGCAACGATGACCCTGCTCGAAAGCGACAATGAAGAATATTTCACGGGGGCTCTTGAGACAATCGGAAAAATCGGCGGAAGCCGGGAAGCTGTCTTCATAACAGAATACCTTGAGCGGGAAGATTTGACCGTCGCCCAGAGACAGAGCCTTGTCCGGGTTCTCGGTCAGCTTCATGCCGTGGAGACCTATGATAAACTCGTTGAATATGCAGAGGACGAGGACGAGAATGCCTTTGTCCGCATGTACAGCGCAGAGGCCATCGGTGAAATGCAGAAGAGCGGGGGAGACGAAATCCTTGCCCGCCTTTTTGAAAGCGACAACCCGAATTTAAGGCAGTATGTGATTAAGGGAATTGCCCATTACAAGAATGAAGAGGCAAAAAAAGTCCTGATTCAGGCTCTCAAGGACAGCCACTACAAAGTCCGTCAGGAAGCCGTGAGTGCAATAAAAGAAAATGATGTAAAAGAAGCCGATGAATATCTCATTTACCGTGCCAAAAATGACCCTGTTCAGGCCGTAAAAAACGACTGTATCGACACCCTGGCCTCACTCAACACCGAAAAAGGAAATGAATTCCTTATGCAGCAGATTACCGACAAGAAAATTCCTGACGGTCCCAAGGCTCGTGTCGCAAAAGCCCTTCTTGAAGCCGGGCGGGGAATCTCAGAAATCGCAGAGCTTACCATGGAGACAGTAAAGGATGACCGCCGCAAGCAGCTTCGTTACGCCCTCGGAAAGGAAATCGCAAAGTATTCAAATCCGGCTTTCGCTGATGTCACTCTGGAATTCCTGAAAAACAAGGATACATCGACAATCGGAACTGGACTCGACATGTGGGCAAAGGGCCGTTACTCAAACTGTGAGGCAGAGGTAAACACACTGGCTGACAAGGCCGACCTCAACGCAAAAAACAAGAACCAGCTGGCAATAAAGGCAGCCCGACTTCTTGGTCGTGACCTTGAAAAGCAGACTGAGGAAAAGGACAAGGAGCGGGAAGCAAAAGAAGCCGAAAAAAAGGCTAAGGAAGATGCCAAAAAAGCCGCCATCAAAAAAGCCCTCTCTCCGATGAAAGCCGAGCCAAAAAATGAGCCAAAGCCAGAGCAAAAAGAAGAGCCCAAATCAGAGGCAAAAGAGCCTGAGACAAAAGATCCAAAAAGCGGCATAGGCGACGCAAAGTAGTTAGTTTTTCTCCAAAAAAAGCACGGATTTTAACTCTTTCCTCACTTTTTATTTGACAATATGGAATTTCGTTCTAGAATTGAATTTGATGAATACTTAATTTTGTCAAAATAAAGGAGGAAAATATTTTGAAAAAATCACTTATTTGTCTTACTTTGGGTGCACTTGCCATGCTCGGTATGTCTTGCAACGAAAAAAAAGCTGCCGTTGCAGAAAAATCTGAAGTTCAGAAAATAATCGAGCAGGCTCAGACTATGAGCTTCGACGAGCTTTGCAAAAAGGCCATCGAAGAGTCCAAAAATGCCACAATCAAGGGTATCGGTAACTCTAGCCGTGGTAAAACTGCTGGAGCAGCCTTCATCAAGTACCTTAAATCCCTGGATTCAAGCTATGCCGGAAACATTGAGTGGTCTCAGCCAAAGAACAACTCAATTTTCACGACCCTTTCAGTTGATTACAAATCATCAAATCCTGAGTACTTTATGACCCTCATTCAGGACGGAAACCAGATTCAGTCTAAGATGATGGACACTGGAATCTTGCGCACATTCATTCCGAAAGAGTGGGCTGAAGCAAACAAACTTTCATCTGACAAATATCCTGAGCTCCTTTCTTTGCAGACCCTCAACAAAGTCTTCATGTACAATACGGTCGGCGGAGCTGACTTCAAGAACTGCTGGGATTTCGTCTCAGATGGAAAATCAGGCATGTACATGGATGTAAACTCTGAGCTTGTGGGAAAGAACTTCCTTTATATGCTTTCTTCTGACAAATACTCAACCTGGCTCAAAAACGCATTCGAGGCCCTTCCTGCAGAAAAACAGGCTGCTCTCAAACCAACCATTGATGAGTGCGCTACAGTCGCAAAGAACTACGGAATTGCCGGGGCAAACGCAAAATATGGTCTTGCATGGACAAAACTCTGGGTCAAGAACTACAACGCTATGACTGATGACGGCCCGATTTGTAACGAGCTCGTCTCAAAATCAGCCGCAGGTGAATTCGCCCTCATCGTTTACTCAAAGCTCCGCTCTGTCTCTGAGACAGCTGACGCTTCTGTAAACAACATTGCTGTCGCAGCTTACAAAGACGGCTACAAGGGTATCGGCGGATACGGCTACTGCCACTATCTTGAAGTCATGGATTCATCTCCATATCCATGGACTGCATGTGCCTTCATCTCATTCATGGTTACAAAACTTGACGGTTTCGCAGCCTGGGGTAAAGACATGGGCGGATATTCTGCTAACCCGGCTCTCGCTGCTGAGAACGAGGCAAAATATCACCACAGCACTGCCGGCGGCACGGAATTCCCTGCAAAGAACGACCGTGGCTTTGACTGGTGGGCAAGCGAGAATGGCGGTGCCCTCGTAATCGAAGACCCGAAATATTGTGCTGAAGTCTCACTTGAACTTGGCGACTGGATTGACTCAATCCGGGGCGGAAGATAATCAGTTTTTCTGTTCATTCAGAATAAAATGGAAGATGGCAGTTTTTATCATCACTTGCTGGTGTAAAAACTTGCCATTTACTCCCTTATTGCTTGCATGGTGGCTTTGACTAAGCTCGGCCACCATATTCTTTTTTAAGGAAGATTCATGGCTCAAACTATTGCTATGGCAAGACCCTATCTGTCGCAGCAGAGAATGAATCAGGTCAAAACCTTCTTCTCCAAGCCTCAGAATGTAATCTTGCTTTTGTTCGGTATTGTGCTTTCTATCTCGACAATCGCTCCGATTCTTTATCTTGCTAAGGATACTGTTGCCGTTCATGCGGGAACTGTCGATTCGGTGCGAACGGGCTTAAAGGAAGGGCAGTACACTCTTTATAACTGGATTGATTTGTTTACAGGAAAGCTTGCCAGGATTAATCTCTGGGTTCCTCTTCTGAACACGGTGATTCTTGCCTGTCTTACCTGTTTTATCTCTATTTTTTACGGCGGACTCTTCGCCTATCTCGTCACTCGAACGAACCTTAAATTCAAGCAGTATCTCAGTTCGATTTTCATTTTCCCATATATCATGCCTCAGTGGACTCTGGCTATGGTCTGGCGAAATGCTTTCAACTCGAATGCTGTCACGGGCGGTGCGGACGGACTTCTTGCTTCTCTTTTTGGCATTCATGTTCCTCTCTGGTGGTGTCAGGGGCTTTTCCCCAGTGCCCTTGTCCTGGGCCTTCATTACGCTCCTTTTGCCTACATTCTGATTGGCGGCATTTTCCGCAACATGGACGCAAACCTGGAGGAAGCGGCGACAATTCTTGATACCCCAAAATGGAAGAGCTTTCTTTGCATCACTCTTCCTCTGGTAAAGCCCGCAATTCTTTCTACGATTCTTCTTGTTTTCGGAAGCGCAATGGGAAGCTACCCTGTTCCTCATTATCTTGGGCTCACGACCCTGTCAACGAAATATGTCGCCTTGAGTTCGGCCCGTGCGGGTGAGGCCAGCATTATCGCAGTCATTATGATGATTTTTGGCGTTGCCATTCTTATGCTCAACCAGACCAGCACTTCAAGCCGCAAAAATTACACCACTGTCACTGGAAAGAGCGGTCAGATTTCAAAGGCCAACCTTGGCCGTTATGGAAAATACATCGTTGCCGGAATCTTTATGATTCTCACTCTCTTCACCAGCATTTACCCGATTATCTCATTCGGAATCGAGACCTTCCTTCCCAATCCTGGCGATTACAGCTTCCTTAAGACAGGCGATTTCTCCCACCTTACAACAAAATGGTGGACGACATCAGATACTCTGGGCGAGTACGGCCTTTTCGGTCAGCTGGGTATGCTTCACAACAAGCAAATCTGGAAGGCTTTTGCAGGCCAGCTTTATGTTGCCCTTGTCTGTGCTTTGTGTGCGGGAACAATCGGAACTCTGGTCGGCTATGCGGTCAGTAAGCACAGGCGTAACAAGGCTGCGGCTTATGTCAATTCAGTGGCCTTCCTTCCTTACCTTATGCCGTCTCTTTCTGTCGGCGTTGCCTTCCTTATCTTCGGAAAAACGCTTTCAATCGGCGGAACCTTCCTGATTCTCATGCTTACTGGTACTGTAAAATACATTCCTTTTGCAAGCCGGGCTTCCCTCAATTCAATGCTGCAGATTTCAGGCGAGATTGAGGAGGCGGCCATCATTCAGAATATTCCATGGGTAAAGCGAATGTTCGGAATCATCATCCCGATTCAGAAAAGCTCAATCATCTCAAGTTTCCTTCTTCCGTTTATGACCTGTCTGCGAGAACTCACTCTCTTCATGCTGCTCTGCGACCAGTTCAAGATTATGACTACGGCCATGGATTACTTCGACGAGATGGGCTTGTATGCTTTCTCTAGCGGTATGAACCTGATTCTTATCGTCACGATTCTTATTTTCAATGCTCTTATCAACAAACTCACCGGAGCCAGCATTGACAAAGGTGTAGGAGGAAAATAATGCCACAAATTAAATTAACGAATGTCACGAAACGCTGGGGAAAATTCTACGGCGTCGATAGATTGAATCTTCTTATTGATGACAACGCTTTTGTCACCCTTTTAGGTCCTTCAGGCTGCGGTAAGACAACTACCCTGCGAATGATTGCCGGTCTTGAAACTCCGACTTCCGGCAGGATTGAAATCGGCGACATGGTTGTTTACGACAGCGAGCTTGGAATCAACATTCCGCCCAACAAGCGTAAGGTCGGATTCTTGTTCCAGAACTATGCTCTCTGGCCAAATATGACAGTCTACAAGAATATTTCTTTTGGACTCAGCAACATCTGTGAGGAACTTCCTGTTTATGACTGGGAGGCAAAGGTAAATTCACGCCTTGCGGATATTCTTGAAAGCCCCCAGGTCGTTCTTTTTGCAATTGATGAGTCAAAGGACAAAAACGGAAAAATCGATGAGGAAAAGGCTCTTATGAAGCTTATCGACACTTTCGAGATTTCCATGTACAGCGCAAAAAAACTTCTTGCCCTGGGCCTTCATAAATCTGCTGATGCGACGGGGCTTGCCAATGAGGCGGCGGCAAAATTCCAGACAAAGGCAGCGGCCGCAAAAAGTGCAGCAATGGCAAAAGGATTCACCCTTACCGATGATTTCCAGCTTGTCCAGAACGGAAAGCCCCTTGTCAAGGAAAGAAAACTCACTGACGAGGAAATTGACCTTGCCGTGCGAAAAGTTTCCCGAGTCGTAAAAATCGGCATGTTCATGGACCGATATCCGGCCGAACTTTCTGGCGGTCAGCAGCAGCGTGTTGCAATCGCCCGAACCCTGGCTCCCCAGCCCAGCGTTCTTTTTATGGATGAGCCTCTCTCAAACCTTGACGCAAAGCTCCGCCTTGAAATGCGTTATGAGTTGCAGCGCCTTCACATTGAGACCGGAAGTACCTTCGTTTATGTCACCCACGACCAGATGGAGGCTATGACCCTTGCGACAAAAATCTGTCTCATCAACAACGGCGTCTTACAGCAGTACGAGCCTCCTCTTCAGGTTTACAATCACCCCAAGAATCTCTTTGTAGCAGACTTCGTAGGAAATCCGTCGATTAACTTCATCAATGCAAGGGGTGAGCAGGGGGCAGACGGAAAAATTAAGCTCAACATATTTGACGGTGAGGAAATTTCCTTTACCCCGGACGGCGACTTCAAGCTTGAAGAATGGTACAAAAAGCGTGATGAAGAGGCAAATATAAAAATCGAGGATGAAAAAAGACTTGCCCTTGAAAAAGGCTATGTGGAAAAGGCAAACAAGGACGAGGTCTTTAAATACCCCATTGCCCGGGTCAATGACGAGCAGGGCTTTGCTGAAAAAGAAGAAGTCGCAGCACAAAACGGAGACTTCGTTCTTGCAGTGCGGCCTGAGTTCATCCAGATTGCCGAAAGCGGCATGTTCACTGCAGAAATTTGCGGTGCCATGCCGACCGGCCTTGAGTCAACGATTAAGCTCAAGATTAAGGATTATCTTCTCACCAGCGTCGTCTTCGGCGGCGTGACTTTCCAGATTGGCTCTAGTCATGCGATTAACTTTGTGGGAAGCAATATTTTGCTTTTTGACAGAAAGAGCGGTAAGTGCATAACTAGCGGAAGTCTGTCAAAATAGCGGGATAAACTGGATAAAACAAAAAAAACAGGCTCCCAGCGGGAACCTGCCCCAAACATCGCAGTGAGCAGAGCTCAGGCGAGTTTGTGTCAGAACCCCGCTTCCGCCTGTTTTTTTTGCATTTTCTGGCTTTATGCTATTTTGCCAGCCTTCTTTACATAGAGAGGGGGCGCGGTGAACAAGTTCAAGCGACATTTTGCCAGAACCTCGCTTCCGCCTGTTTTTTGCATTTTTCTGGCTTTGTGCGATTTTGCCAGCCTTCCTTACATAAAAAGAGGTTGTGGTGAACAAGTTCAAGCGACATTTTGCCAGAACCCAAGCGAGGACGACAATCCTGGTCCTCGCGACTCCGCCTGTTTTTTTTGCATTTTTCGCCTTTTCAGCGATTTTGACAGCCTTCTTTACATAGATTTACTCGTACAGGCCGTTCAGCAAACGGTAGACTTCGTTGATTCTTTCTTTGCCGTCCACTGAAAAGTCTATGTTCTCGTCTACCAGGGTTTCCAGGCTGGAAAGGCTTTCGTTGAGTGCTGTGGCAAAGCCCCGGCTCATTTTGAACCAGTATGTGCCACGGCCGTCTGTGAAGAGGGCAAGAAAAGCGTATTCCTTTGTTTTTTTGGACATTGTGATTCGCAATATTTTGTTCAAGTCTGCAATCAGCTTGTCCGCAACGCCTTCTTCGTGGATGTCGAAATTCCGCTTGCACCAGTCTTTTTCGGTGATTGGATTCAGGTTGAGGTTTTTTACTACCTTGCAGGCAAGCTCAAGCTTTTCTCCGCTCAATAAGCCCGCTCCGTGCAGGAGCACTTTCGAGCGAATCTGGGCATAGACTGCCATTTTGTTTTCGTCGTTTTCTTTTTGAATTGCAGACTTGAACTTGTTGTATGGCAGAATGAGGATTTTCTTTCCTTTCTGTTTTTCGATTTCAAAGATTTCTCCGCCGATGACAATCTCATTGTCGTTCTTTTCTTTTGCCTTGCGGCCTCCAAAGTGACCGTCATCACGGCCGAGCAGTTTTCCTTTGATTGCGGCAAAAGTTGAGCCTTTGTATTCCAGATTTCCTGTGAGGCTTCGGCCTCTTTTCCCCCGGATTGCGCCGAGTTTTGCTTCCAGATCTGGTGAGATTTTTGCAAGAAGAGACTTGGTGAGGGGAGAGACGCTCATGGCAAAAGTGCGGCTTGTGCGGACGATTTCACCTGCGACGATAAAAAGCGGATCTGTGCGGAACATGGAAGAGCCCGGATGAATTGAAATGTGGTCTGCGGTGAGGGAGCGGTAATTTTCCCGGCCTTCACGAACGCAGACGAACTGAATCATTCCCGAGGCGATACAGCAAAGATAGTCGTCCATTGAGCCGCCGCTTCCGATCGGGATTCCAAGCTGGCCGATTTCTTCTTCCAGCTGAAGTTTGATGTTGGCGATTTCGGCCATAACCCGCTCGTCAAGGTAGTTGTTCTGGCAGAAACGCACAGGATTTTTCATCGACTGGTATGTACGGAAAAGTTTTACATAACTTACGAAATCGCCCTGAATGTCACGGAATGCGTGATGGGCTTTTCGGGCGTCGCTTTCTTCTCCCGGCGGCAGAATGAAAGGCGAGTGAGTGCTCATAAAGGCCGCCGCAATTACGGTCTCTTCAAGGACTTCCGGGTAACGCATGATACTTTCGACTAAGATTCGGCTTACACGAGGCTCCAGCGGGAACTCGACCATGAGCTTTCCGATTGAAGAAAGCGTGTGGTCCTCGTTCAAGGCACCCATTTGATTCAAAGTCTCTACGGCTCCCCGGATGTCTTCTTTTTGAGGAGCTGAAATGAAGTCGAATGTGTCAAAGTCTGTGATCCCAAGCTCGCTCATGCGGAGAACGACCTCGCTCAAATCAGTGCGGTAAATTTCTTCCGTGGTGTATTCTGGCCTTTTGTCAAAATCCTTGCGGCTGTAAAGACGGTAGCAGGTTCCCGGCATGGTTCGTCCGGCCCGGCCCCGCCTCTGGTTTGAGCTTGCCTTTGAGACAGGCACTTCGTTCAGGCTTGAAGTGAAAGTCTTGGGGCTGTAAAAATTGAGCTTTGCGAGTCCTGAGTCGATTACTGTCGTGATTCCGTTGATAGTGACAGAAGTTTCTGCGATGTTCGTTGAGAGAACGACCTTTTTCTTTCCGAAGGGAGCATTGTCGAAAACCCGCTCCTGCTCTTCTTTTGGAAGACGGCCATAAAGGGGCACGATATGAA